>JANNVM010000164.1:0-3118 GCA_031414455.1 Verrucomicrobiota bacterium | reverse complement strand
GAATATGCCCTCGGCCCCGATCCGCAAATCACCCACGCCATGACCCCGCAGGGTTTGACATTCACCATCCCCCGAGTGGCCAATGCCGACGACGCAGAGATCACCGGCGAAGTCAGCACGGCTCTCTCGGCGTGGACCGCCGCCGAACTGATCGCCTCCACCGGCACCAGCCTGACGTTTCGCGTCCCCGCCGCCATGGCTTCCGCCGGCCGGGTCTTTCTTCGCGGCACCGTGCGACTGCGGTGAGCCGCCGGGGAGACGCTCTGATTTAACAGTGCGGCAGGCAGTGGAGGAGTCACTGCGGGACTTGAAGAAAGATCCCCCGCGTTCTTCTCCGGCTTCGCCTGTCAAGTCACCGCCGCTGAAGTCCCCTGCCCTGCGCCGGCTGCTTCCACTCGATACACCTGCTGATGAACACCGTCGAATTCCGTTCGCTCTGCACCGGGCGGTTTTGGAGCTTTCGCCGTCAGAGGCCCTGACACTGGCGCAGGAACTGCCACGCGATCCCACACCAGGGCACTGGCTGGCGTGGATGCTCTTCATGCGCGCCGCGGAGGGTGATCCCGCAGCCGCTGCAGAAGTGGCAACGGAGACCGGCGGGCATTTGATCCGTGCGGGGCAGCCGGTGGCCACCTTGTTCGCCCTGCGCCCGGAGGTCGGGCCGGACACTCTGCTGCAGGAAATTCGCGGTATCCTGTCGCCGGATACGCAGCGCCAGGCATTGTCCGGCTGCCTCACCGGACCCGCAGCACAGGCGCTTATCCTCGGGCAGCAGGGAAATCCGCTGCTGGCCTTTGCCATGCAGACGAAACTGCCCGCATCCTGCTGGCGCGCCGGACTTTGTCAGGCGGCGGCCTCGGGCGGAGGGGATGCCGCACTGCAGCTGGCACGAAATCTTTCCTGGGAGCTGCCCGCGGGACGCGCCACGCTCGAGGAGGATATCATCAAAGCATGGGCGCTCCACGATCTGCCCTCCCTCAGGAACCGGGCGGCGAAACTAACGAATCCGGATGACATCAAGCCGGTGACGGCGGCCCTCACGTTTCTCAAGCCATTGCTGGCCGAATAACGCCATTCGACAGGGGAATGTCGAGCCACTCCTACCCCACCACTTCCACGCCCACTTCCACACCATGATGCGCGGCGGCGGCAGTGGCGAGGTTGCGGACTGCCATCACGGTGTTGCCACAGTGGCCGAGAAGCCGGCCCATATCGCCTTCGTCCACGCGGACGTCGAACACATGGCGCTCGCCCTCCTGACGGCGGCTGACGTTGGCTTTATCAGGACTGCCCGCGAGGCACATCACGACGTAACTCACGAAATCCTGTATTCCGGCAACCGCTTGCATAAAATTGTGGGGTAAAGAAAACCCGGGCCTGCGGGGAAGCAGGACCGGGTGAATTTCGAGCGCGAATCAGGCCTTTGGCTGGGCGAGGCGGGCTTTGCGGATGATGCTGGCCACCGTTTCGCTGGCCTTGGCACCCTTGCCGATCCAGGCATCCACTTTTGCAAGATCAATGAGCGAGTTGTCGTCGCCCTTCTTGAGTGGATCGTAGGTGCCGATCATTTCGATAAAACGACCATCCCGGCGTTTGCGGGAGTCCGCGACGACGATACGGTAAAAGGGGCGGTTCTTCTGGCCTTCGCGCCGGAGCCTGATTGCTACTGACATAACTTACTTGCGGTTCTGAGGGGTTGGGAAATAGGAAGCGCCGGGCAAATGTCCGGCGCGGGAGGGCGCACTAAGACCCGTCGAAACGGGAACGCAAGGGATTTCTCCCGCGGGGAAATGGCAGCGCGTGGCGCAAAGGCGCCAAAAGGCGATTTCGGTTCCCGCCCCCCCGGTTCCGCGCTCTTTCATGGCGGCGCAGTCCCTCCACCGGTCGCCGGTCACGGCGAAGTCAGCACCACCTGGAGCCGGAGGAATTTCTTTCCGGTGCCGATCGGCGTTTTGGCCCGGACGGTTTCCGTGGTGCCATTGTTGAAGAGGACTTCGTAGCTGGCGGCGACACTCGTCCAGGGACCGGCGGTGCCGGGAGCTTCCAGGGCATTGTAGGCGATGCCCGGGTTTCCCGTCAGCCGGGTGAATGTCAGGGTGAGGAAGGCGGCCGGGCCGGCGGAGGGCTGATAGCCGACCTGGGGCAGGCTGGCGGATTCGGAGACTTTGGGGCGCAGGTTGAATGCGTATTCGAGCAGGTTCACGATGCCATCGCGATCGGGATCGGCGTTAGGGCCGCTGATGTTTTGGTCTGCAAGTTCGCCGGGGGTGAAAAAGGAAGTGCGCCAGTTGCTGTAGGGGGAACCGCCGCCGCCGGTGGTGGCCGTGAAATTGACGGTCGCATTGCCTCCGGCGGTATTGGCATCCTGAGCGCTCACCGGCTGATAGCCCTGACTGTTCAGGTCGCCGCTGCTGAGGCTCACGCTCCAGGTGCCGGCGAAGGCGGGCAGTTCATAGCCGCCGTCGGCATTGCTGATCGTAGAAGTAGAATAGCCGACTCCCCCGTCGGTGATGGCAGCCGAGACTCTGATGCCCCCAAGGCCGGTGCCCCCGCTGTTCTTCACGCTACCGGTGACGACACGGTTGGCGGTGCGGAGGTGAAAAGTAAGGCCATTTTGGTCCACTCCGTCTGCGACCGTGAGGGACAGGTTGTTTTGCCAGATGATGCCGGAGGGCTGGCCGCTAAGACCCACCTGCCATATGCCGGCGAGCACGGGAATGTCGAACGCGCCGCTGCCATCGGCATCGCTGCCGGAGTTGGCGGAAAAATTCTGCGCGCTGGCGTAGAGTTGATAGGTATTCGGGGGCGGGTTGCCGCCATCGAGCCGGAGGTTGCCGCGCAGGTGGGCGGTGACACCGAGCACGGTGTAGAGGATATTGTTGATGCTGGCACCGTCGGTGACCAGGTATTCGGCTCTGGTTGAAATGTAGAGCGTCTCGCCATCACCGCCCTGGTTGAGCTGGATCGTCCACGACTTTTCCGTGCCGCCAGGACCGCCATGAACCCCAAGGTCGAAGTTCCCGGCCGCGTCCGTGACGCCCCACGCGTTCGTATTCTGACTGTCATACGCGATGAGTTCGACGTTGGGGACCGGGTTGTTATGATTGTCCCGGACCTG
>JANNVM010000163.1:0-6626 GCA_031414455.1 Verrucomicrobiota bacterium | reverse complement strand
GGAAGCTCAAAGGCGTCACCCAATCCGCGCCCGGCCCGGACGGCCGGAGCACGGCCACCGTCAGCCTTGATTCTCCCCGCCGCTTCCTGCGGCTGGTGGTCGAGGACTGAGAGGCGAGGCGACTTTCAAATCCTGGCGGGGCAGCCGACTCGGGGAACCGGAACGAAGTGGAGATCGCCGCAGGCAAACAGCCGAAGGCAAACGTCCGCGTGAGCCGAAGATAGAAGGGGCAGGGAGGGGAGAGGGAAGACTTCAAAAACTGAACATCGAGGCTCCGGAGAAGGACGATAAAGCGGAGGCGGCGCAGGCGGATTTGGCGGCGCTGCAAGGCACGTGGAGAATCATGACCCGCGAGGAAAACGGGCGGGAGTATTCCTGCGGCGACAATTGCCAACTCTACGTCGTTGAGAAGAACAAGTTCACGGTCAGGAAGAATGAGGGAGTGTTAGCCGAAGGAACCATCGAACTGAATGCCGCGAGAAGCCCATGGCGTCCTCCTAACGGCCGGCGTCCGCAGCAGATCAGCGGGATGGACACGGGTTGGCGGCAGTCATCGGAACGGCAGCCTGCCGCTTGCGCGGCGCGCCGGCCCCGTCACGTTTCGTGATGACTGCCGCCCCGCCCTCAGTTGATCTCCGCTCCGAAATCCTCCGCCTCAAGAAGGAACGGAATGCCGTGATCCTTGCGCACAATTATCAGGCGAAGGAAATTCAGGAGGTCGCGGACTTTGTGGGCGATTCCCTTGGGCTTTCCTACAAGGCGAAGGAGACGGACGCCGATGTCATCGTGTTCTGCGGCGTTCACTTCATGGCGGAGACGGCGAAGATCGTGAATCCGAAGAAGATCGTGGTGCTGCCGGACAAGGATGCCGGCTGCTCCCTGGAGCAAAGCTGCCCGGGGCCGGCGCTCGCGGAGTATCTGCGGCGGCACGCGGACCAGAACTTCTATGTCATCGCCTATATCAATTGCAGTGGCGAAGTGAAGGCGCTCAGCGACTGCATTTGCACGAGCGGCAATGCGAAGCGCATCGTCGAGGCGACCCCTCCGGACCGGAATATTCTCTTCGTTCCCGATGCCAATCTCGGGTCGTGGGTCATCGAACAGACGGGCCGGAAGATGGAACTCTGGCAGGGTGCGTGTTACGTCCATGTCGAGTTCACACGGGACAGCATTCTTAAGATCAAGGAGCAGCACCCTGATGCGCCCGTGGTGGCGCATCCGGAATGCACGTTCGCCGTGCGACTGCTGGCGGACGAGGTGTGCAGTACGGAGAAGATGGTGCATTTCTGCCGCAGCCATCCGGCGAAACAATTCATCATCGCGACGGAGAGCGGCATGTTGCACCGGCTGCGCCGCGAGTGCCCGGAGAAGGAATTCGTCGCCGGCCCGACCGAGCACTGCGCCTGCGCCGACTGCCGCTACATGAAAATGAACACAATGGAAAAACTCTACCGCTGCCTGCGCGACCTTGAGCCGCGGGTGGAGATGCCGGAGGAGTTGCGCGCCCGCGCCGAAAAGCCGCTGCTGCGAATGCTGGAATTGTCGCGATAACGGCTATACCTGAGCGCAATCGCTCATCGTCCGCAGGATGATGGCAACGGAACACGCGCCGGCGTCCGGATGCCCGATGGAGGCCTCGCCGAGGGTTCTCGCGCGGCCGAGCGTGGCAATCATGGGCTTGCTGGCGTCGCGTCCGGCTTCCCCGGCGGCGGCTACAGCGTCCATGGCCTCGGCGAGTGGCCGGCCCGCGACTTCACGGGCTTTTTCGGCGGCGGGATGGAGCGCATCCACCATTGTCTTGTCGCCCGGCTTGGCTTTGCCGCGGGCGGTGACGCCGTCGCAGGCGGCGCGGAGAAAGTCAGCATAACCCGCCGCATCGAGTTCCGTGCGGCCGGCGAGAGCCTTGCCGCCGTCGCGGAAGAGCGTGCCGAAGATCGCTCCGCTGGCCCCGCCCATGGAGGAAATCATGGCCATGCCGGTTGATCCAAAGAGTTTGTCTATGCCGTCGGCTCCGCTCATGCCGGCGAGCTTTTCCTTCACGGCGGTAAAGCCGCGGGCCATGCCGAGACCGTGATCGCCGTCGCCGAGGTTGCGATCGGCTTCGCTGAGGAGCGGCTCATTCACGATGATGGCATCGGCCACCGCGAGGAGCATGGATTTCACTTCGTCAGGTGTCAGTGTGGTCTTGGGCATAAGAGCGGTAAGTGGGATGAAGGGCGGGCTACCAAGCGCCATCCGTGGAGCCACGCAAGCAGTTCATCGCGGCATCCGGGGCGAAATCAGTTGACGGTTCGGCCTCTGTCAGCCTTCCTTTGACACCGCGGAATTGCCCGCCTACAACACGCTTGTGAAAAATTTCACAAAGTCCATCCCCTCATCCCTGCAGTTTCCGTTTCAGCTCGTTGCGGAACGGCTGATATCCGTTGAAGAGCAGATTCGGGCGCAGTCCAAGGCGTTCGATCCCGCCGTGGAAGGCTACGTGGATTACGTCCTGGGCACGAGCGGCAAGCGCATCCGTCCGGCGCTCTGTCTGCTGGCCGGCGGCACCTGCGGCGAGGCGGGCGGGGATCACGAGAAGCTGGGGATCGTGCTCGAAATGATTCACCTCGCGACCCTGGTCCATGATGACATCATGGATGGCGCGGAACTCCGCCGTTCGCAGCCCACGGCGGCGGCGCGCTGGGGGAGTTCGCTCAGCGTCCTGCTCGGTGATTGCCTTTTTGCCCATGCCCTGGAAATGTCGGCCAGCTTCGACAGCCCGTGGATCTGCCGTAAGATCGCCCGGGCCTCGAATGAAGTCTGCTCGGGAGAAATTCTCCAGACGCAGCGGCGCTTCGATTTTGCCCTGACGATTCCGGATTATTTTCGCATCATCCGGCTGAAGACAGCAGCGCTCTTTTCCGCCGCTACCGAGATCGCGGCATGGCTCAATGGCGCCAGCGAAGCGGTGCAGGAAAATCTCCGGCTCTATGGGGAGTTGCTGGGCACCGCCTATCAGATCTATGATGATTGCCTCGACCTCTGCGGCGAGGAAACCAAAGCGGGCAAGACGCTCGGCACCGATCTCCTCAAAGGCAAACTGACCCTGCCGGTGCTCTACCTCATGGAGGATGCGACCGAGGCCCAGCGCGGGCAGTTGAACAAACTCATCCTGCGGCAGGAGCCGATAGATTTGAATGTGCTGGCGGGCATCGCGAATTACGCCGGGGCCATTTCCCGTGCGGTGACGACGGCCAAAGGGATGCTCGCCGAAGCGCGGGCCGCTCTGATCATTCTCCCCGGCAACGAAAATACCGCCGCCCTTGAGGGCATCACCCATTACCTCGATTCGCTGCTCGACGGCTGCCGGACGGTTTGATATTCCGGACGGTTTCGCCACAGCGCGGCCACCGCGATAAGCGGGAACCACAGGATTAGATTTTCAAAGCGCGGATGGGTTACCAGGGAGCAGGCGCTCTGGCCGTCAAAGAGCAATCCGCCGAGCCCGCAGGCGAGCAGAGCCAGCCACTGCGGCTGTCCGGTCCGGAACAGCCGCCACGATTTTGTCAGGCCAATGCCGATCAGCGCGAGCAGCATGGCCGAGCCCACGATGCCGCTGTGAACGTAAGTGGCGACGAAAAGGCTGTGGATGTGATCTATCCCCTTCCACGTTTCGCGCTCGATTTTCAATTCAGGTTCCCAGAGCCCGGCACCGGTGAGGTGCTTGTCCCACGAATCAATACAGGAGAGGGCGATGCTGTAGAAAACGAGGCGTCCACTGTCCGCGCGTGCGAGGTACTCCCTCGCGGGATTGCCGGAGAGTGCAGAAAGCGTGATGACCTCCACCGGAGTTTCGCCGGGGGCAAGTTGTCGCGTCTGCGGCGGGGGGGCGAGGAGCGGGGCGAGGAATTGAAAGGCTACGGCTACCACTCCGGCAGTGAGCACCGGCGGCCACAATTTGGGCCAGCCGCGCACCAGCGGCTGGAGTGCGGCCCGGGGTGATCGTCCGCGAAGCAGATCCGTGGCAAGGGTGATGCCCCAAACCAGAAAGAGCGCCGCCGGAGCACAGGTTAGCGCGAGGAGTGCGCCCCGGCTCAGAGTGAGCATTACTGCAAGGCACTGCACGGCGATCGCGCTCAGGCACAGCAGCCGCGCGCGGCGTCCCGTCGCTTCGCCGAAGACGGCGGCAGTGCAGACGAGAGTGAAGCCGATGGTGATCGCCGTGCCCACCGGATGCTGACCTCCATGGACCAGCGGGTTGCGCAGCCGTGCGCCGGGATCCACGGCGTTTTGCACCAGCCACCAGTAGGCGATGCCCGCCAGCGCGGCCGCGAGACCGGACCATGCCAGTACCACGGTCAGCCGGCGTGCTCCTCCCTCACACCGGCAGACCAGCCACAGTCCCCCAAGAAAGACCGGCAGCAGCGCCGCGCCGGCGAGGAATTCGAGGGTGTAGTAATTCCGGAGTGCATGCGGATTCCGGATCAAACCGACGGCGAGGTTCCATGCGAGAAAAGCCGCAGCGAGGCGCAGCAGGGGTTCCCTCGTCATTCCTGCGCCACCGGTTCGGCAACAGCAGGCGATACCCGCCGGCAGGCACATGGCAGTGAGCCACATGAGTTGCAGTTCCACATTCCACATCACGAGGTAGCCGGCGAGAAATCCGGCCATGCCAATAATCAGCATTTTGTCCGACAGCCAGAATTGCACCCGCCGCCGCAGCAGTCCCGGTGCGGCTGTTTGATCAGTCGGTGAGGAGGGAGGGGCGTTGTCTGAAGAAATCACAGGAGGGTGCGGGCGCGGACAGTGGCACAGCCAATCAACATCTCCATCCGTTTCCAGGATCAAAAAGAAACCCGGACCCTGCGGAAGGGTCCGGGTTTTGTTATTGAAGTTCTGCCTTGCGGAGAATTACATCGGGTTCACGACGGTGAACGGAACATCGCTGAAGCCTTCAGTGAAGATATTGACTTCCTGACCGCCGCTCTTTTCGCGAACTTCAAGGAGGCCGTCTTTCAGTTCGTGCGCCTGGGAACTGCCGCTGACGCGGCAGACGACGCCGTACTTGCCCACGAAGACGCCGCCTTTTTCAGTCTTGCGCTTGCTCCAGACGCCGGGCTGGCCGGCAAATCCGTTGGCAATGAGCGGGAGACGCCCGTCGTCGCTGCTGGAAAGTCCGCTGACATAGGCGAAAGCGTTTTCGCCCTGTTCCAATGACTGAGCATATTCCGGCTCGCGGCCTTTGTCACCATCCGGCTTCTTGTCCGGCGCGGTATCATGATACATATCGTTGGCGATATAGAACTGCATTTCATCGGCGCCGAGTTCCTTCTTGAACAACTCACGATAGGCGTGGTTCGCGGTGTCTCCCTGAGGGAAAGCGCCGCTGTTGTCATTCGACCACGCGTTGCACCACTTATAAATGGTGCCCGCCTGACTGGCGGCCTGCTTGGCCCGAATTCCGGGCATGAGCGCTCCGTATCCGGCATAGGCGCCGGCGGCGAGCATCGCGATGATGGTGATCACCACCAGCAGTTCGATGAGGGTGAATCCACCCGGGTTTTTGGCTTTTACTTTCATGGTATTATGTTGGGTTGTGCGGAGAGTTCCGCGGCTTGGTTATTTATGGGTTTGTATTATGTTGAGGAAACCCGGTTTCCGGCGAACCTCGAACCTGATTTCCGTCCACAGTTTATGAATTTCGTGCCCTTTGGGCAAGAAAAATCTTAGGGAAAAACCTTATGCTTGTCCGGGGGATCGCCTGAGCCCTTCGCGCTGCTTGCGATCGTCATTCCGGGCTATTTCATCAACTCCGCGACCTTGTCCTTAGTCGAGTCCGCCCAGATTTGGTAACCTTTGGGGCTCAGATGCAGGAGGTCGGGCATGATTTCCTTCGAGAGCGTGCCGTCGGGCTGGAGGAACGCCTTGCCGATGTCCATGTAGTGGACCTTCTTGCCGTCAGCCAGATGGGAGAGGTGCTCGTTGATCGCGGCATTGTGGACGCGGAGTTTGTCATCGGCGGTCGCTCCGCGCGGGAAAATGCCGAGGAGCAGCACCTTGGTGTCCGGGCATTTTTTGGCGAGACGCTCAATGATGGCCTTCACGCCCTCCGCAGTTTGTTCTGCGGATTCCTTGCCGCCCCGGTGGCCGGTGTTGTTCGTGCCGATCATGAGGACCACGAGCTTCGGTTTGAGACCGTCGAAGTTTCCGTTGTCGAGCCGCCACAGCACATGCTCGGTCCGGTCGCCGCCGATGCCGAAATTGGCGGGTTTATACTGCTCCCAGGCGGCATCCCAGATCGCCTTCTGGCCTCCCCAGCCCTGGGTGATGGAATCGCCGAGGAAGACCAGCTGCGCTTCGCCCTTCTTCGAGATTTCGTTGAACTGGTTGATGCGTCCTTCGGTTCCTTGGTGAACCTCTGGTTTGGTGGCGATATTGACGGGTTTATCGTCCGCCCGGGCGGCGCTGAACGGAAGAAGAATAGTGAGGGCAGTGATGAGGATGCGTTTCATGACGCGCGGTTTCTCCGGTGTACCGCCGGAAAGGGCAAGACAATTCGCAGTCGCGCTCGCGTAATGAACCGGAGCGCGGCATTCCGGGACCGGCTTCCTGGGACCGCGGCTTTTTTAAGCCGCTTCGCCATATCG
>JANNVM010000162.1:0-3883 GCA_031414455.1 Verrucomicrobiota bacterium | reverse complement strand
AAACGCGAGCGCCGCAGTGGACAGCTGGATGCGGACGAATTCTACCGGCTGCCCGCGGATGCCGAATGGAGCATCGCCGCAGGGCTTCCGCCGGAATCCGGTGCGACCCCGGAGGAAAAACACATCCGCCGCCGCGGTCTGTATCCATGGGGCGACCGCGCCCCCGCCCCGCAGGGTGCGGGAAATTATCCTGACACCGCACTGCGCACCGTGCAGGAGAGTGTGGCCGTCATTCCCGCCTACTACGACGGCTTTGCGCGCACGGCACCGGCGGGAAGTTTTCCGGCTAACGCAAACCAACTTTACGACATGGGCGGCAACGTTTGGGAACTGACCGGCACGCCGTTCTCCACAAAGCAGACGAACCCTGTATTCCGCGGCGGTTCATGGTGGCCGCTGGAAAGTGACGAAACCTGGAGCGGTTTGCTCTCCAGCTATCGCCGGAGCGATTTGAGCACGGACAGCGTCGCGTCAGACTGCGGCTTCCGCATCGTCGTTGCCAAACGTGAGGGTGAACACCGGACACGCGACCTCTTTTCCGCCTGCCGTGACAATCGCGCCGATGAAGTCCTCACGCTGCTGAAGGAAGGCACTTCGCCGGTGGACCGGGACGCCGACGACCGTTCGCCGCTGACCACCTCAGCCAGGCACGGATCGCTGGAGTGTATCACTGCACTGCTCGAACAGGGAGTGCCGGTGGATGATGAAGACAAATCCGGCAGCACGGCCCTGTTCCATGCCATTCAGACCCGCCAGGAATCCGCCGCCCTCCTGCTCCTCGAAAAGGGCGCCAGGGCTGCCTATCGAAATGCGATCAGCCGCACTCCCCTTCACGAAGCCGCCCGCGGCATGCCGTCGATTCTCGACAAACTGCTGGCCGGAGGCGCGGAAGGGGATGCCGCGGACAGTTTCGGGATGACGCCGCTGGCGGTCGCGGCTGAGCATGGGCAGGTGGCGGTCATGGAGTGGCTGCTGGCACACGGCGCCAAAGCCGCCGGGACCGGTTCCACCCGATTCACCCCCCTCACAGTTGCCGTCATGATGGAGTCACACGTGGATGCCGTTAGGCTTCTGGTCAAAGCGGGGGCTCCGGTTAACAATAAACAGGGCGGCATGACGGCTCTTGATATCGCCGCTCTCCTTGGCGACGAACCGGTCGTCCGCACGCTCCTTGATCTCGGAGCGAAACCGGAACAATTGACGGCGCGGCTGGCGGCCGGGTCCGGTCAGCCTGACGTGTTCGACCTCGTCATGCATCACTGGCACGCCAGTCCTGCAGAGATGATTGAAGCACAACTCCTCGAAGCCGCCGCAACCAATCTCGCCGAGCTGTTCGAATCCCTGAGCCGCGGGTCATTTTCGCCGGAACTGGCGCGGGAGGTGTCGCGATCCATGGGAGACCGCCTGGCCATTCGCGAGGGGCGGAATCCCCTGGCAATCGTGCGCCGGCTCCTCGCCATGAAGGCTTCCTCCATCCCGGATGCAGCTCCGCCAAAATCAGTTCCGGCAGACGTGCCGCCGCCTCCGCCGTTACCCCGGTCGCCTGCCGATCATCCCGACCCCGCCGTCATGACAGCGCTGAACCGGGCCGCGCGCGGAGGATTGGTTGATGTGATGAAGGAACTGCTGGCGGCCGGCGCTGACAAGGAACGTGCGGACAGCAGCGGCTTCACACCACTGCTCTCAGCGGCGGAGGGGAGCCATACGGAAGCCATGGCTCTGCTGCTGGAACACGGAGCGTGGATCGAAGCACGCACGAGGGACCAGCACACTGCGCTGCTCATTGCCGCATCCGGCACGGCCGCAGAGCCGGTGCGATTGCTGCTCGCGAAAGGCGCCGACAGGGAGGCCCGTGACAAGGATGGTGCGGTCCCGCTTCTGGTGGCCTGTTATGCCGGACGGCTGGAAATCGTGCGGGTGCTCCTCGATGCCGGAGCCGCCATGAATGTGGCGCTGACGAACCAAACACACGCGCTGGCCAACATGGGGCCGCTGCACCTTGCCGCCAGCGGGCGCCGTCTGGCGGAGACGAATGCGGAGGCAATGCGCAAGTTGACCCTGGCGGACGCCAAAGCGGCGGGTCCGCCTCCCGGCTCCGGCGAGGACTACCTCGCCATTATGAAGCTGCTCATGGAACGCGGCCTCAGCGCCGATACGTTGAGTGACTTCGGATTCACTCCCCTCATGGCGGCAGCCCGGATGGACAATGCCCCGGCGTTGAAGTTGCTGCTCGAAAACAAAGCCTCGGCGAACCGGGTGACTGCGCAGGGGATCACGCCGTTGCATCATGCCGCGGAAACCGGATCCATTGAATGCCTGAAACTGCTGCTGGCAGGCGGAGCACTGACGGATCCCTTTCCGGAACAGTCCATGCAAACGGCGCTCCATTTTGCGGCGAAGGCAGGCTCGGCGGAGGCCATCGGCCTGCTGACACAAGCCGGCGCTAAGGTGAATGCCGCGGATCCGCGCAGCGCCACGCCGCTGCACTGGGCGACCACGCTGAGAAAACCGGAAGCTGTCGCCGCGCTGCTCGACGCCGGTGCGGACATCGAAGCCCGGGATATCGTCCACCGCACCGCCTTGCATCAGGCGGCCGTCAACGGAGACACCGCGGTCATCCCGGTGCTCATCCGCCACGGAGCCAGGCTGACACCGCGCGACCTAACCAGCGCCACCCCCGCAGACCTGGCCAGGGCCAGCGGATCCAATGACGCGGCTGAACTCATCGAAACCGCCATCCGGCAACAATCACTCAACCCTGCCCAATAACCTTCCACGGCCATGAAACCACCTGTCACTTTACTCTGGTCCATCCTCTTCTTCGCGACGCCGTTACGGGCGGCGGACGAAGCAAAAAAGCCGCTGCTGGAGCAGTTTCAGACAGCGCAAAAACTACAGGCCGCCGGAAAACACGCCGAAGCCGAACCGGTGCTGCGCGCGTTGCTGAAACAGCTTGTTGCGGAGGAGGGCGAAGACCACCCGGCCGTGGGAACCTACAAGTCCGCGCTGGCCTCGGCTCTGCGGGCGCAGGCTCATCCGGAGGAAGCGGAAAAGCTGTATCGCGAGAGCACCGCCCTGCTGGAGAAAAACTTTGGAGCCTCCCACATGATGGTGCTGGCAATCCGCTTTGAACACGCAGGAACACTGGTGGATATGAAACGCCATGCTGACGCCGCCGGCGTGCTCGAAAAACTGTGGGAGAGCATGAAGGCGGCGGACCCGAAGGATAATGTCGGCCTCAACGCGGGCGCGGACAGTCAAACGATGCTCCAGTGGTTCGCGCCGGACAATCTGCTGCGGTCGCGGGTGTTGCTGATGCTCGGCCGCGAGTACGTGGAGACCGACCGCCGGGACGACGCCCTCCGGGTCGTGAAGGAAGCCGAGTCGCTGCTGCGCACGGATTTCGCTGACGGGCATCCCCACCTGCAACAGGTCGCCCGATTCCTTGCCGAAATCGCAGGCCAAACCCTCGACGAAACGCTGGTCGGGGACAGCGGGTCCACCGCCAATCTAACATTCACCGGCAATCATACTTTCACGGCGGAACAAATCCGGTCGGGACTGGCGGCGAACCCGGTTTTTGTGCTGGCTTCGCACCCGCTGGAAAAACGCGAACCTTTTGTAAAGGTTGTTGTGGATCTGATTGCCCGGGGATATCGCCACAATGGTTTCCCGGATGTGAATGTGACCGCGAAGCCGGGGAGGGACGCACAGCAGTTGGTCGTCTCCCTTGAAGAAGGCCCGCGCTATCGCTGCGGCGGGATCAAAATCGAAGGCACCGGGCAGCTTCCGGCGGATGCCATGATCCGCCGCCTCAACGGCCCCGCGGATTCAACTGAACCGGCTGCCCCATGGGCGGAAGCGGAAAAACTTTTCGCCGAAA
>JANNVM010000161.1:0-10845 GCA_031414455.1 Verrucomicrobiota bacterium | reverse complement strand
TTTGCGAACTGGAGGTGACGCGAGCAAATGATCACGGCGCCATATTTGTCATTGATACCCACGGGCGGTCCGCGGCGTTCGTGCTCGGTTATTTTCTGGAGTGTTATCTCGACGAGCGTGATGTCCGCGCCGTGCTTGAGGCCGGGCGGCAGGAGTTTCACCGCGGCTTCTGGGCCGCCGGTGTTTTTCTCTGTCTGCATGAACTAACCGTCCGCCTGCGCCGCCGCGCGGCAGAAGCCGCGAAATCGCCGGCGCGCTTCGCCCCCGCAAGGCCCCCGGCCGGGCCCGTGCCGCCTCAATTCGTCCGTCTCCGCGACGGCCACACCCAACAGCCGCGCAAGGAAGGGAGCCGCCTGTGAGGCACCTGACAATTCTTCTCCTGGCGCTTCTCGCGACGGCAAGCGCTCAGGACGAACCGCCCGCGACCGGGCCGGCGGGCATGACCTCTCCAGCCTCGGACAAGGAGGAAACCGGGGCGCTCACCGACGTGCTGCCGGAACGGGTGGAACGGTTGGCGCTGCCGGAAGGAGATCCCCACGCAGCGCTGCCTGACGCCGGCGGCGGACTCTTTCCGGACGAATTCCCGCCGGACTCCACTGTTGAAATGCCGGACGATCCCAGTGGCCCGCCGCAACTGCCGGAAGTCTCTGCAGCAGCCGCCCCCGAACCCTTGCCGTCTGAAGTTGCCGCGAGTTGTTTCGGTTCCGCGCCTCCGCCGCCGCTTCACGATCCGCAGCACCTTCTCACGCCCGCACAGGCCGCATCGCTGCTCACTCTGCTCCGCGATTCTCTCAACGCCCGCGGCACGTTTCAGACCAGCGTGGTCGTGCTCAGGCCCTCACAGCAAATCCCGGTCACGCTCAACGCCCCCGATCTGCTCCACAGTTGGTATGGCAGCAATAAAGGGCTGATCGTACTCTATTTCTTCGGACAGCCCGACCGCACGCAGGCGTTTTTCTCGCCTGAAACACGGCAGCATCACCGGACGGAAGACCTGCGCCAGGTAATCGAATTCGGTGTGCGGGAGGCGGCTCGCATGAATACCCCGCTCACGCAACTTCAGCGCTTTTGCTATAAAACCGCCGCGCGCCTGGACCGCCTGCACCGCTACGGCACGGTAACGCCCCCGGACGAACCATTCTACGTGCCGGTGGCCGCGGTTCCCGCCACCAGCCTGTGGTGGGCGTTTGCCGTCGGTGTGCAGGCCGCGGCCTTGCTTTGCGTGGCCGTCTGGTGGTGGCGCCGCCATCGCACTGTCGCAGCCGGCCGCCCCGGCGATACGATTCACCTCCCGGAACAGGATCTCATCTGCCGGCTGGGCGGTCAGCACAGTGGAGGCAGCGGCGCGGTCATTCAATTCGGCAGCGCCGGCCAGCGCCTTTGAAATTCGTTAGCTCCGATCCGGGTCATAGTAACCTTCAAGCCAGCGCGAAGCCTGCGGCGGCACCGAGTCCGCAGGTTTTGGATCCGGGCAGAGCACGAAGGCAAATCCAAGGGGAGACTTCCCTGGCCGCGCGCCGCGGGTGAGCGGGCTCTCGCCCCAGTGGTCACCCGTCACCGCGGCCTGCAGGTCCGTGAGCCGGCCCTCTTTATACTCCATCCATCCGTCCAGCACTCCGGCGAAGCCGCGCTTTCCATCCATCGTCTCCAAATGCACCGTGCCTGACAACTTCGCGCGGTTCGCGCCTTCCGGGGTCATGGTGAACTCCACCTTCTTCACTTCATCCCTGCTCCACTGCGGCGGCTCGCCGCGGGTATTGTCGGTGAGATGGAAACGCGCGATCCGCTGCGCGATGGCATGGGGCCACGGTTTCGCGGCACCCGTCCCCGTGGCGTTGTCAGGGATGAGCGCCTTCAGATCGTTTACATTGAGCCAGAGGTGATCCATGGCCGCATCGAATCCGCGGTGTTCAAACCTGCCCTCCCCGGCCGGCGGTGGCGGCGGCGTGCAGGCGGTGAGTGATCCGTCAGGCTTCCGGTCGAGCACCCGCGTAAAGACCTTCACCACCGCGCCGTTCTTCGGTAGTGTGCGGTCGTATCGCGGCTCCCGTTTCACTGCCCCGATTTCTCCGGCGGGTGTCTTTTCCGCCTGCGGGAGTTTCTCCCATTTTGCGAGCGAATCCTGCAGCATGGCCACGATGCGGTCCGGGCTGCGGTTATTGTTGAAGCCGAGGAATTTCCCTGCCGCGGTGAACACGTAGCGGCCCTGACGCGTGCCGTCCCCCGCCCCGCCCCGTGGACTCTCCTTTGTCATCGCCATAAAAAACCTCCCGTGCTCATCCTCCTGTCGCCGCAGATACCAGTCATCCATCGCCAGCGGCACAAACTTCTCCCGGATCAGTTTCTGCACCTCTGCATTGGAAAAGACGAACTCACGGTCCGCCACGCCATTGTTTCAGGTGCAGCCCAGCGGATGCCCGTCCATCTCCCAAAGGAAGACCGGTTTGTTCTCCGCCACCGCCTTGCGCCGCGCCGTCGTCAAGTCCGTCTCCCAGGGAATGGACAACCACCCCTGCTCCGATTTGGCCGGCGCGATCACCTTGATCATCTCAGCGGTCGTTTGCACCGGTACGGCGGACAATGGCGCGGCACAGCACGCGAAAAGCAAAATGGCGGAAGTGAATCTCATGCCTCAACCTTCCCGCCGCCACACCGCCCCCGTCAACACCGCGGGTGCGTCAACTCCCTCACCACTGCCATCCCGGTTTTCCTATCAATTCCCCGCCGCCTCCACCATCACGACCCGGTAAAACCTGCGCTCACAGGCAGCCGCATCCGGGTCGGTCACGATCATTCCTCCGGTCGGATTCTCCAGGATGCCCCGGCATATCCATGAGAGCAAATCAGAGGAAGCCTCCACCTGGATGGACTGGCCGGCCTGAGCGGAGATGGTGAACGAAAGACTGCCCTCAGGCAGCAGGGTCAGACTGGTGATGGTCGGGATGCCGTTCGCTGATCCGGTTCCCTCCGGCGGCGTTATGTGCTCGACCTGCAATTCCGGCAGTTGCGGGGCAGTGAAGGTCACTTCGTTGGAGAAGGGACTCTCAAGGCCTTCGGTATTGTAGGCGGTGACCGTGAAGTAATAGGTGGCCCCTGGAACGACAGCTACCGTGGCCGTTGTGAGATTGCCCGCATCAAAAGTCTCCGGGTAGGACCCGCTCGCGGGACCAAAATGCAATTTGTAGCCCGCCACATCCGGTTCGGAATTCGCATCCCATTCCAGCGTGACAGAGTACCCGGGAATCAGGTTCTCTGCACTACAGATAGAGAGCGAGGCTAAAACCCAAGCCAAGCCAATGTAAATCAGCCATGAGAAAGCAGGGGGCGTGAAGGAGACAGAGTTTCCTGACGTTGACGGTGGTTGGTCGGTATGGAGGAACATGTTTTTAGGAAGCGCTCCCAAACCCAGCAGCCGCATTCGTTATGGAATTTTGAATCGGTTTTCACTTGAGTTTGAGGTTGGTCGTTGCCCCTGGAGGGAGGTCGGTCATTGGTCCTAGCGTTTGTCTAGGTTTTGACCCTATTCGCATAGAGTTTTGCCTCTACCTAGTGATAGGGTAAAACCCTAGGTGTTACTCTGTAACACCGAATCGCTCTTGACCGTCTAAGAATGCAGCCATGCGCTCGAAAACACGATCCATCAAGATTCCGCATTCGATATCCGATGCCGGCGAACATCGGGCCCGCGAACTCGGCTATTCGAGTCTGAATGCCTACATCGTTAGCTTGATGCGCTACGATCTGCTGGTGCGCTGCCCACACCAGATGACGCTGCCAATCGCCCGGATGCGAATGGAGGATCAGGACACGATAGATGATCAGTTGCTCAAGCTGGAGGGGCAGAACCGAAAGGCCCAAAAAGCCTTTTTTAATGCCCTCGTGCACCGGCTTTTGGGAGAGGGTGTCTCCCTGGAAATGTGTCCCACCTGCGAACGGTTGTGAGTACCCGCCAACAGGCGGGAAAGAGATGTCGGGCAACCATTGCCGGTCCGGGAGATGTGCAAAACCATCTTCGCTGCCATACAGATGAGGCATCATCCCGTTGCGGCGAGGGACCTGCCCGCTACATCGCGCCACCGCCACTCTCCCCTGTTCCATGCGACTGCTTATCCACGACTACGCCGGCCATCCGTTTCAGATCCAGCTCAGCCGTGAACTCGCCCGCCGGGGGCACACGGTGCTCCACGCCTTCGCCGGGGAGCTGCAAACGCCGCGCGGAGAACTCACGCGCCGTGATGATGACCCGCCCGGTTTCTCTGTGCAGGAAGTAGTCATGGATCCCGGCTACGCGAAACATAAATACTCCTTCCGCCGCCGCCGGAGCATGGAAATCGCCTATGGCCGCCGGCTCGCTGCGCTCATCGCGAAATGGAAGCCGGAGGCGATGCTCTCGTCCAACACCCCGACCGAAACCCAGCAGCCCGCACTCATGGCGGCGAAGAAATGCGGTGCGCGGTTTCTGATGTGGCACCAGGATTTCTACAGCATCGCCGTGGACAAGCTGGTAAGGAAGAGGATTCCCGTGCTCGGGGCCCTCATCGGCAACTATTACCGCTGCATGGAGCGGCGACAGTTGCAGGCGAGCGATCACATCATCGCCATCACTGAAGATTTTGTGCCGATCATGGAGCGGGAATTCGGCGTGACCCGGGACAGGATTAGTGTCATCCCCAACTGGGCACCCATCGAAACCCTGCCGGTGCAGCCGAAGGATAACGACTGGTCGCGCGCCCGGGGATTGCAGGACTGCTTCGTCTATCTTTACACCGGCACGCTCGGCATGAAACACAACCCGGACCTGCTGCTCCAACTCGCCCTGCAGTGCCGCGACCATCCAAACACGCGCGTGGTTGTGATCAGCGAAGGCATCGGTGCAGACTGGCTCCGGGCCCGCATCAGGGAACACAAACTCTCCAATCTCATCGTGCTGCCCTATCAGCCTTTCAGAGTGCTCCCGCAGGTGCTCGCATCCGGCGATGTGCTCATGGCCGTCCTGGAAGAGGATGCCGGCGTGTTCTCCGTGCCCAGCAAAGTCCTCACCTGTCTCTGCGCTGCCCGGCCGCTGTTACTCGCCGTCCCCGCTGTCAATCTCGCGGCCCGCATCATTCACGAACAAGGCGCCGGACTCACCGTCCCGCCAGCGGGCACTGTGGAGTTTCTTGCCGCCGCGCGCCGCCTCATGGCCGAACCTGATGCCGCCTGCGATATGGCCGGCCGCGCAAGAGCCTATGCGGAGAAACACTTCACCATCGCTACGATCACCGAACGATTTGAAAAGCTGCTGGCGAAGCAGGCCGGCCGCGCCTCAGATTTCAAACTGCATCGCCGCCGCCTCTCTGGCGAGGACATCCGCGAGTGAGGCCGACGAAAGGAACGCATGGACCTGGCTTTGCAGGTCGGTGAAGAGGCGGCCGCAGCCGCAGCCGCCGGGCGTGCCGCAGTCGCAGGCCGTTTTCAGGTTTTTTCCTGGTTCGGAAGGCGTGCAGCTCATGGGCTGAAACGGACCGTCAATGGCCGTAAGAATATCGGCCAAACTGATGCGCGCGGCGGGCAGATCGAGTTGATAGCCGCCGCCGACCCCGCGGCGGCTCCGCAGCAGACCGGCTTTTTTAAGAGTAAGGAGAATCTGCTCGAGAAACTTCAAAGGGATGTGCTCCGCCGAGGCCAGTTCCTCGATTTGTGAGGTGGCGGAGGGCGGTTTGCGGGCCATGGCGGTGAGCGCGCGCAGGGCATATTCAGCTTTGCGGGAGATGCGCATGGCGCGGCGTTACCACAGCGGACAGGCGGGGAAAGTGGAAAAGCAGTGGCGGCCTGGAAGGCCCGGTTTAAGCTTGCTGCCCCATTCAACACTGAAATGAAAGACACTCCCCACGAAAAAGCCGGCAAAGACTTCACCGCCGGAGGCATTCACGCATTGAGCGGACGGCGCACCACCACCGGGGATACGGCGTTCGATGCACGGGTGGATCAACTCGTAAAGGACTGGGCCGCCAAAGCCAATCCCGACCTCATTGAGGAACTCATTATCTCCGCCCTGCGCCTGGCAAAGCACGACGTCACCGTAGCCGAACTCAAGCTGCTCAACCGCGTCTGCAAGGAACTGCGCAATGCGTGGCGCGTCTTTCGTCCCTATGACAACCGCCGCAAGATCGCCATCTATGGATCCGCACGCACCCACCCTGACATGCCCGAGGCCAAAGCCGCGGCCACCTTCGCCCGGCGCATGGTGGAGGAGGGATTTATGGTAATCACCGGTGCCGGCGACGGCATCATGGGTGCCGCCCAGCACGGCGCCGGACGCGATAACAGTTTTGGACTCAATATCCGGCTTCCGTTCGAGCAGAGTGCCAACGACACCATTGAAGGCGATGCCAAACTCATTTCGTTCAACTATTTCTTCACCCGCAAACTGACCTTCGTGAAGGAATCCGAAGCGCTCGCGCTCTTCCCCGGGGGGTTCGGCACCATGGATGAAGGTTTTGAAGTCCTGACACTGATTCAGACCGGGAAGAGCGCCATCCTGCCCATCGTCATGGTGGACGCACCAGGCGGCGACTACTGGAAAACCTTCGAGCAGTTCCTCCGCAATCACCTCCTGCAGCGAAAGCTCATCAGCGAAGAGGACTTCGCGCTCTTCAAGATCACCGACGATGTCGAAGAGGCGGTGCATGAGGTGAAGAATTTCTACCGCGTCTTTCACTCCTACCGCTACGTAAAGGACCGCATCATCTTCCGCCTCCAGCGGAAGCTCAGCGAGCGGCAACTGGCGAAACTCAATATTGATTTCGCGGACATGGTTAAAACCGGCCTCATCGTGCAGGACCGCGCCCTGCCCGAGGAGCAGGACGAAGCCGCCATCGTCCACCTGCCCCGCCTCACCTTCACACCCCACAAACGGAATTACGGGAGATACCGGGAATTCATCAACGCCATCAATGACTGCGATCCGGAGAAGTGAGGGGGATCTGGATTTCCCAGCGAAGTGAATGATGCCATGAACCGCCTCCGCCAACTGCTCAATGCGGCATGATTGACCGCGCGCCAGGATGCATAGACTGCGGCTCGGCCCTTGCGCCGGGTTATCCGTCCATGCTGTGCGCCCGTTGCATGTGGTCGGGGGAAGCGCCGGAGGAAGCGCCAAAGCCGGTGCCATCCGGAGTCAGCGCCATGCGGGTGCCGGGGCATGACATTCTGGAGGAGATCGCGCGCGGCGGCATGGGCGTCGTCTATCGCGCCAGGGAACGGGAGACGCAGCGCACGGTGGCGCTCAAGATGCTTCGTCCGCGCCTCGCGGACGAAGAGGGCATGCGCGAGCGCTTCCGCCTTGAGGCCAGCGCGGTAGCGGCGCTGGAGCATCCGTCCATCCTGCCGGTCTATCGTGTGGATGAAGCGGACGACATGCCGTTCTTCACCATGAAGCTCGCCGCGGGCGGCACGCTTGCAGAGCGGAAAGAAAAGCTGCGCGGTCAGTGGCGCGAGATCGCCGCACTGTTTGTCACGCTCGCGGGGGCTGTGCAGTACGCGCACCAGCACGGCGTGCTCCACCGCGACCTCAAGCCGCCCAACGTGCTCTTCGACGATGCCGGCAAAGCCTATCTCACGGACTTCGGGCTCGTGAAGCTGATTGATGCCGTTAGCGAACTCACCGGCTCGCAGAGTTTTCTCGGCACCCCGCATTACTCCGCGCCGGAAGTCGCTGCGGCCAATGCCGGCGCCGCGACAGTGGCGAGCGACCTCTGGAGCCTCGGGGCCATGTTGTATGAACTGCTCACCGGCCGCCTCCCGTTCGATGCGGAAGGGCTCGTGCCCTTGCTGCGCTGCATCACCGACGAGGCACCCGCGCCCTTCTCCGCCGCCGAGGCGGTGCCGCGCGATCTGCGGGTGATCACCCTGAAGTGTCTCCAGAAAGATCCCGCCCAGCGTTATGCGTCCGCCGCCGACTTCGCGGCCGACCTGCGCGCATGGCTGGAAGGGCACCCGATCACGGCGCGCGCGGCCTCGCTGCCCGAGCGTGTCACGGCGTGGGCGAAGCGCAATCCCCTGCCCTCCGCCATGGCCGCGGCGCTCGCCGTTTCGCTCGCAATCCTCACTGTTCTTCTCGCGCGCGAATATCGCGCCAGTCAGCGCGCCGCGATGGAATCCCGCCTCTCCGAAAACACCGCGCGCGTCGCCGAAGCCGGGTCGCTGCTCCAGGAAACGCGTGCCAAACTTCGCGATGGCCAGTGGGTGGACCGCTCGTCGTCCATCGAAGCGGTGCTCCGGGCCCACTCCCTGCGCCCCTCCGGCGAGGCACGCGACGTCCTGCTCAGTCTGCTCGCTCTGCCACTTCTCGAAAAGACCGGCGAGGTACCCTACACCGGCTCCCGGCCCGTCTTTTTCAGCGGCGACCTTAGCCGCTATCTCACGGTCGAGCCTGGAGCCACCGCGGTGCGGGACACCGCCACGCGCAAGGTGCTGTCCTCCATACCGGAGATTCCGGGCGTCAACCATCCGCCAGGACCGCTCTCCCGCGACGGCACGCGACTGATCCTGCGCGGCAGCAGCCGCACCGCCGTCTGGGATACCGCCACCCGGCGCGAACTCGTAACGCTGGCCAGCGGATTCGGATTCCCCTGCTTCTCCCCGGATGGTTCGTCCGCCTCCGCCGGACTTTGCGTGGCGCGGCTTAACCAGACACCTCCCTCATCGGTCACGCTTACCGAGCCGGAGTACGGCTGCCGCAGCCTCTCGCCCGACGGCCGACATCTCCTCATCGCCCATAACGAGCGACCGGAGTTGAAGCTCTGCTCTTCTGACACCGGTGCCGTCGTCAGAGAATACAGCGCTGCCGGCTCGCACATGATCCACAGTTCCGCGTGGCAGAGTGATGGCCTCGCCTTTTTTACCGGCATGGTGGACGGCAAACTAGCCCGCTGGTCCCTCACCTCCTCCACCCCGGACTGGATCGTCCCGGCCCACACCGACGGCGTGGATGACATGGCGCTTTTCGACGACGACCGCCACCTCATCACTCAGGGCCGCGACGGACAAACCAAAATCTGGGACCTCCGCACCCTGACAACCGTGCTCACCCTCCCCTGGGGTGGTCTCCGCGTCATCGCTTCCGACGACGGGCAGCACCTCGCACTGGACTGCAAGCCGGAGAAGAAATCGCACCTCTACCGCTTCACACCTCCGCCCGTTTGCACTCTCGTGCGCCTCCCGCCATCGCCGGTCAGTAACAGTTATTATCAGGGCGAAGCCACGGTCCTTCCGGACAGCGACGGGCAGGGATTTGCCGTCACTTCCGGTCACGACATTCACCTCCTCGGCCGCGACGGCACGCTAAAGGAATCCCTGCGCTGTGGACGCTGCGACGGTCTCGCCCGCGATCCCAGCGGCACCGGATTCGTCCGCATCAGTTCCGCAAACCGAAAAAGTCAGGTCTATCGCGTCCCCCCGGGCCGGCCCGGCCCGGGGGATGACACGAGACTGCTCACCGGCGTATGGCCCGGGACTTTTGCAGGTATCACGAACCATCCCGTGACTAACAACCTGCTCGTGGGTGCAGGGGACCGCATGAGCACCGCGGATGCCGCCCCGGGGGTCAAACTTCAGTTCACCGCACTCAAACCGGCGGCGCTGGAAACCGGTGCCATCCTTTCAGCAATCGCTTACAGCCCGTCCGGCCGGCTTTTGGCCCGCGCCGGCACTGATCGCGCCGGAGAGCGGCAGCGCCGCATCCACATCCACAAAACCGAAGGCCCCCCGGGAGATACCGCCATTGCCACGGCCACCTTCGCAAGCGCTCTCGCCTTCACCGCCGACGAAACAGCCCTCCTCGCAGGCGATGGCAATTTCATCACCTGCCACGACCTGACTACCGGCCGGATTCGCTGGCAAATTTCTCACCAGCGCCCGTTCGATCGTGATGTCCACGCCCGCATTCGCATCGCGGTCGCCGCCCGGACCGGCACCATCGCCGCCGCGCTCGCACCGGAGACCGTCAGCCTCCTTGATCCCCTCACCGGCACCATCCTCCGGACCTTCCGTCATCCCACCGGCCGCACCATCCGCGGCATTGGCATCTCGCCGGACGGCACCCGGCTGGTCGCCGCCGGCAGCTATCTTGTTCAGGTCTGGCGCCTTGACGCCGTCGAAGAGGAACTCGCAAAATACGGCATGACCGGGCGGTTTTGACCGGCGCAGCATCTGGCAAGGCGAAGGGAGAAGCGGGATTGGCAGGAAAGTTACCCAAGCCCGCATTGCGGATTTTGGGCCGTCTGGTATAACTTACCTGCACTCCGCTGCCGGGCTCACCCCGGGTCCCCTCCAACTCCTCCGCCTTCCAATAACTGATGCACCGTTTCCGTGTTCCCGTCATTCTCGCGCTCGCGGCAGTCACCGCTGCCCTCCTGCTCCGAAAGCCCCCGCCTTCCGCCCCTGCCGGAGCGGTATCACGAACCCAGACCGCGATATCGCCGGCGGACAAGCCGCTGACTCCTGCGGACTCCCGCGTAAAGGACTTCGGTTCTCACCTGAATCCAGGCGGGATTCCTGCGGCGGGTGACCTTGGAACAATCGGAGCGTTTCGGGAATGGACGACGGCGTGGCTGGCGGCGGACGGGCAGGAACGTGCGGCACTGCGCAGCGAAGGACGGCGACTGGCCGCGGAACGCAGGCCGGCGATGCAGCAGCTCATCAGGACGAACCCGCAACTCGCGCTGGAGATGGCGGTGCGTCCGGTGGTGCGTCAGGATTTGCCGGCGGAAGTGGTGGAGCAGTTGGAGAAGCCGGTGAGTGCGCGCGGGGACTATAAGGCTTACTTCGGTCGCCCGCAGGAGGGCGTGGTGTTGCCGCCGGATC
>JANNVM010000160.1:0-2387 GCA_031414455.1 Verrucomicrobiota bacterium | reverse complement strand
CCAACGCGACAGACGTGGCGAGCACGGGAGACCGGCTCTTTGCCAGCATTCAGAACATTGACACGATCTACATGTCGGAGAACGACGGCGATTCGTGGGAACCGGTTTCGACGGTGCTGTGGTCGTTCAGTGATCGCGTGGCGTCGGACGCGGGCGTGCTCTATGCGCCGACGCACGACGGGAGGCTGTTCATGACCACGGACGGGCGCTCGTGGACCTATTACAATAACACGGGCCTGCCCGGCGGCGTGCAGCCGTTCATCGCGGTGAAGCACGGCGTGGCGGCCTACTACACGACGAACGCCGGGCTTTATAAACTGGATCTCAGCACGGCGACGGCGCTGAATATCGCGCCGGCGGTGACGAAGCATCCGGTGGGCGGGATGAGGCTGGTGGGGCAGTCGTTCACGTTCACCGTAGCCGCGAATGGCACGGGGCCGTTCACTTATCAGTGGCTCAAGAATGGCGCAGACATTCCCGGTGCGACGAGCGCCAGCTACACGCGCGGGCCGCTCGTAGTCGGCGATGCGGACAACTATTCCTGCCGCGTCACGGGGCCGGGCGGCGTGGTGACTAGCAATGCGGTGGCGCTCGCGGTCATCGCGGAAACACCGGGCACACTCGACCCGACCTTTGATACCGGCGTGCCGATCGCCAACAGCGGGGCGGCGGTGAACAGCGTCATTCTTCCTGCCTCCGGACGGCTGTGGACGGCGGGCAGCTACGTCTCGCGCCTCCAGGATGTGAACAATAGCAGCCAGACGCCCGCGAATCGCCTGACGACTTACACCGGCAGCCCGCTGCGCTTCGGCACTGATGGCGGGGTGACGGCTGGCGCGGTGAATGTGCTCCTGCCGCTGGTGAACGGCCAGGTGCTCGCCGGCGGGACATTCACCGCTGCCGGAAGTCCCTCCACGAACACGAAGTATCTCGCGCGCTTCCATGCGAACGGAACATTCGATAACTCCTTCATCGCCCCGGCCACCACGGGCGCGGGCGGAGTCACCGCGATGGTGCAGGATCCGGCGACGCTGAAGATTTACGTCGCGGGCACGTTCGTGGACTGGGGCGGCGATATGGCGCGCGACTCGCTCGTTCGCCTCAATGCCGACGGTACGCTGGATGGCACGTTCAGTTCCGCGGCGGTGGCGGGCGGACTCACGGCCCTCGCACTCGCGCCGGACGGCAAGCTCTACGCCGGCGGCAGTTTCTCCGGCGTGAACATCGGCGGGAACACTAACTTCAACTTCGCTTACCTCGTTCGCCTCCATCCGGACGGCACCGTGGACACGACCTTTCCGTTTCCCATCGGCACGCTCCAGGGTCCCGTGGTGGCGCTGGCACCGCTGCCGGACGGACGCCTCATCGTGGCCGGGCTATTCACCAACTGGGGTGCCGGCCCGTCCTTCGCCGGCTACACCCGCCTCGTGTGTCTCGATCCCAACGGCTCGCTGAACACCGACTTTATGAATGCGCTGGGCACTGCGCCCAACGGCCCGTTCCGGGACATGGACCTGCTGCCCGATGGCCGCCCGGTGCTCTGCGGCGGCTTCACCAGCATCGGCGGCGTAGCGCGCACCAACATGGCCGTGCTCGAACTCAACGGCGCGGTCAGCACTTCCTTTGTGCCGCCCGCCTTTACGAACGGCCCGCCCAACGACATCATGGCGCTCCCGGATGGCCGCGTGCTGGCGGGCGGATTCTTCACCGAGGGGAGCGGCGGCCCCGGCGGCAGCGGCGCGCTGGCCGGCTGGGTGGTGCTCAATGCCAACGGCACGCGTGACACGACTGTGAACACCAGCGGCACCCCCACCATCCCCTATCCAGCTTTTGGACGCGATGTGAATGGCGGTATTTATGTCGTCGGCGTGCAGGGCAGCGGTCTGAGGCGCTTCACCGGAAACTTCGTGCCCGATCCTGATTTCCTACCCGTGGAAAACAACATCAGCGGATTCAACGGTATCAATCACATCATCGGACTGCCGTCCGGCGGCGTCGTCATTAACAAAGGCGGCACCAGCTATCAGGGCCGCCCCGTGACCGGCACCGCCATCCTGCGCGGCTATCCGCTGCCGCTGGGATTCATCACTCAGCCACTCGCGCAAAGCGCAGAACTCGGCGGCAGCGTCACGTTTTCCGTCACGCTCACGGGCACCACGCCGTTGACCCTGCAATGGCTGAAGGACGGCGTGGAAATCCCCGGTGAAACGGCGGCCACCCTCACCATCACCGGTGCGGTCCGCACGGATAGCGCCGTGTATTCCGTGCGCGCCAGCAATTTCAGCGGCGGCACGATCCCGGCACCGGCTTCTCCACCTGGGCCAGCGCCCTGCCCGCCGGCCAGCGCGGTCCCGGCGATGACCCTGACTTCGACGGTATTCCGAACC
>JANNVM010000159.1:0-9941 GCA_031414455.1 Verrucomicrobiota bacterium | reverse complement strand
GTACGGCCACGCCTTCCCGCAGCAGCGTCTCTGCTTCGCGGGCGCGCTCTAGCGCTTTGGTCCGGTCGGAGGCCTCGCTTTCGCTCCACGCCCAATCGGTAAGCAGGGAGGCCAGGCACACCGCCGCGTTCTGCACGGCCTCGTCTGAGGGGTCCAACCTCGCCCCGACACTCCGCAGCCATTCGCGGCAGAGAGGTTCCGCCGGGACCGGCTGGCCGGCATGATAGAAAGACTCGCCGAGGAGTGAACAGCGGGCCTCGAATTTCGGAGCGGTCTCCGCCGGAGCCTGGCTGGCCTCCGCCACCACGTTCCGGACAAGATTTTCGACTTCAGTTGTTTTGTTTTGCTCGAGCAAAATTCCTATCAAGTTGTGCAGGCATTTGCTGATATCCGAATCCTCCGGGGGCAGCAGTTTTCGATACATGGCGAGGGCCTCCCTGGACGTCGTTTCCGCTTCCTCCAGGGCACCGCGGCTGCGCGCGAATCCGCTCAGAACATCGAGCGAGTTGGCGATTTCGACATGTTCCGCTCCGAGCAGCTTTTTCTGCATGGTGATGGCTTCTTTGCACATGGCCTCTCCGCCTGCGGGATCGCCCCCGTGTTTGAGGACGCGGGAGAGGAGGATCATGACGCTGGCGATTTCCGGATGCTCCAGCCCCAACAGCCGGTGCTGCAGAGCCAGGGCTTCGCGGAGTTTCGGTTCCGCACCGGCGAAGTCGCCCTGGTCCATCAGGAGCCCGGCCATATTGAGCAGAGTGGTCGCGATGTCAGGGTGCCCGTCGGGGAATAACTTTCTTTGCATGGCCAGAGCCTCGCCATACTTCTCTGCGGCGCCGGTCGCATCTCCGCTGTTCACCAAGGTCGCGGCCAGAGAATGGATCGCCGTGGCCACATCCGGCTGGTCGCCGCCGTCGAGTTTTTTCAGCACCCCGATGACCTCGCGAAATGAGGCCTCCGCCTGTTTGAAGTCTCCCCGTTGATCCTGGACGACCGCGAGGTTGTGGAGTGACGCGGCCACATCCCGGTGGGCCTCGCCCAGCGTCTTTTTGCGCAAATCCAGCGCCTCGCTGAACATGGCCGCAGCCCCTGTGAGGTCACCCCGGTCCCGCAGGACCACTCCGATGTCGTTGAGCGACAGGGCGACCGCGGGATGCTCACGTCCGAAGAGCTGCAGCCGCATGGCCAGCCCCTCGCGCATCATGGCTTCGGCTCCCGGCAGATCGCCGCGCGCGTGAAGCACCAGCGCCAGTTCGTGCATCGAGCCGGCGATCTCTGGACCCGCTCCCTCGAAAGCCTTTCGCCTCAGAGAAACCGACCCGCGCAGCATTTCCTCCGCCTTTGGATAGTCCCCGATCTGCCGGTAAACCGCGCCGAGCGTCTGGCGGATTTCCGCCTCCACGGCCGGCTGTCCCTTGAGATCCTCCCCCAGCCGGGCGGCGGTCCGGTCGAGGATCTCCCGCAGGATGGTGGTGTCTCTCCCGCGGGCGACGGAAGGGCCGACGCCCTCCAGCATATCTGCCAGGAACGTCGCGACCTGCGTGCGTTTGGCGGCCTCCGTCACCGCCTCCTGTCTCGCAAGTTCCTTGGCGTCCCGCTCCCGGGTAGCGCGAATGGCCTGCCACAGGCTGAAGGCACTCGCAGCCACCAGCACCGCGGCGATGGCCGCCGCCACGCGCAGCGCCACTTTGTTGCGCCGGGCAAATTTGCGGAACTTGTAGCCCGCGCTTGGCGGGGTGGCGCTGACCGGTTCATCCGAAAGAAAGCGCACAATGTCGGCGGCCAGACCATTGGCCGTCTCGTAGCGTCTCGTCCGGTCCTTTTCAATGGCCTTCATCACGATCCAGTCAAGATCCGGCTCCACCAGCCGGCTGAGTTTGTCCGGGGAAATCTGGCGTGCCCTGGCGATGGTGGTGCGTTCATCCCCGGCGACGGTGCTCAGGCGCGACGACGGCTTCACCGGTTCGACCTCTCGGATGATGCGCCGCATTTCCTCGTAGCCGGCGGAGAGCAGCGACTTCGCATCGAACGGCGGCCTGCCGGTCAGCAGTTCGTATAACAGAATCCCGAGCGCGTAGATGTCGGAACGGGTATCAATGTCGAGCCCGCTGAGTGCCGCCTGCTCCGGCGACATGTAAACGGGCGTGCCGATGAATTGATCAAAACGCGTGAAAAGCGTCTTGTCGGTGAGTTTCCCCTGGGTGGCCTTGGCGATTCCGAAATCGATGACCTTCACGACCGGCTTGTCGCCGTGGAGAGTGACCATGACGTTGGACGGCTTGATGTCGCGGTGAATGATCCCCTTTTGGTGGGCGTGATTGATGGCCGAACACACATCCCCGAAGAGCACGAGCCGCTGCTTCGTGCCGAATTGCTGCTCATCGCAGAACTGGGTGATGGGAATGCCCTTCACCAGTTCCATGACGAAGAACGGCCGGCCTTTGTCGGTGGCCCCGGCATCGAACACTTTCGCGATGTTCGGGTGGTCCATCATCGCCAGCGCCTGGCGCTCCGCTTCGAAGCGCACAATGACCTCGCGCGTGTCCATTCCCAATTTGATGATCTTAAGTGCTACCCTCCGGGTCACCGGTTCGACCTGTTCCGCCATCCACACCGTGCCAAATCCTCCTTCACCGATCTGCTGGAGAAGTTTGTAACGGCCGATCCTCTCGCCGGCTGTCTCGTTGGGGGCCGTCGCCATCGTCGGCATCCCCGCGGAATCCGGAGCGCTGTCCAATACCGTCTCGTCTCCCGTTTGTTCCGCCAGGCTGACTTCGCCTTCGGTCATCATGGCACCGAGAAGGCACGCGGGGCACAGCTCATGCGGGGCGCTGCCGCCCACGGGCCGCTGGCATTTTGAACAAAGATGGGGATCTGACATAGGCTTCTTTCGATGCGCGGCGGTCCTGTTTTGGTTACACCGCATTCATCCCCTGAAGAAACAAATTCCCGTCAGCGGGGGCGGATTTCTGAAAATACTTTCAGTCTGCAAGGACTGCGAACAGGTGGCGAATCTCGTCGTCGATTTCCTCCGGCCGGCTCACGGTATGGGCAATTTCCTCGCGGAAAATTTCACGGTAACGCTGGCGGAGCTTGCGCACCGACCATTTCAGGGACTCTTCAGTGACCCCCAGCCGGGCGGCGACTCCGGCGACCCGGGCGGAGCCTTTGCCATCGAGCAGAAACGGCTTCATGTTCTCGAAGTGGTTGGGCGTGTCCTTGCGTTCCCACTCGTCCCGGAGCCGGTCGAGCACCTGCTGGAGCAGCGTCTCAGCCCAGCGCCGCTCGAACGCTTTCTCCGGCGTGAAATGGTTGGCTGGCTCATGCTGGAAACGGCCTTCCGCGGCCTCCTCCTCAATGGAGAAATGGACCTGCCCGCCGCCGCGCTTCTGCCTCTGTGACCGTTTCCATTCATTGGTCAGAAAATGCTTAAGGGAAGCGATGAGGAACGAACGGAAGCGCCCTTTGTCAGGATGGACGGAGGCAAGCGAGTTGGCCTCCAGCAGCCGGGAAAAGAATTCCTGGGTCAAATCCTGGGCCTCATGGGAATCATGGCCCTGGCGGCGGACGTAGGCGTAAAGCGGATACCAGTAGCCGCGACAGAGCTTTTCCAGTGCTGAGGCTGACTCGGGTGAACACCCGTCTCCGGCACTGAGCACCACGCTCCAGTGGGTCGTCATAAAAGCCGCTCCTGATGTGGCCCGGGAAGCGAAGAAGTTTGAATGAGTGCCAGACATCACTGAAAATTATTTTGTTTGGGGCGGACGGCACCATCGAACGGCCCGTGTGGTTGGACACGGGCGCGGCGTCTTTTTGAAATGGGGAGCGTTCGGAGAAGGGTTGGCGGGCTGGCGGTTCATCGCAATGTTATTTTGTTGCCCCGGGGCAGGCCTGACGGAAGGCCGGAAATTGATCACTCCCGCAGTACGCCCGCCGCCGGGATGTCCCGTCCCAGCGCCCAGTGAATGGCGTTGCGGAGGAGTTGCTGGAACTCGGGGCGCGCAAAATCCTCCGGTGCGCCCAGTGAGGTATAGAAGACGCGACCGCCGCCGGGCGACTGGTGAGTCCATGCGACGGGTTCGATGTTCGTCGCGCCCTCCGCACGGCCAGTCAGGAGGACCGGGGCGCCGCCGCGCAGCGGGGTGTTGAGATAGAGCGAGCCGCCGGCGGGCCATTCGACGGCGGGAATGCCTGACAAAATGGGATGCGCCAGCCCCGGGACGGTTTTGGCGAATGTCTTAAGCTGGTTGCCGAGGTGACCCTGGTAGTGGCCACCGAGGACTTTTTCATCCCACTCCGGCCATGCCTGATTTCCCTCCGCGGGCTTTTCATTGCCGCGCGACGCAAAGGCATGGCTGGCCGTCCGGATCCCCAGCACCGCGCCACCGCGTGAGACAAAAGCCTTCAGCGCCTCCGATTGCGCCGTTGGCGGGACACGGCGGCGAACGCTGACGAAGAGCGCCTCGGCGGTCTTCAGCGCGTCCATGTTATAAAAGCTGGCCGGCATCTCCTTCGCCGCGATGAGATAACTCAGGCGGATGTCCTTGCCGGTCTGCTGCTCGAGGAAAGCGGGCAGCGTTTCCCAGGTTTTGTATTCATCCTCGCCGATCATGACGGCAAGATGCGGCCGTTTGTCAGCACCGAACGTGTGCGCCGTGCCGCCGAACACTTCGCTGCTCAGTGCGGTGGGACAGATGCGTTGCTCGATGTGCGCCAGCATGAGTTCCGTGCCGCGATAGTGGCTTACGAACGGTTTCTTTGCGGGATTGTACATCGTGTCCGTGAGGTCGCGCAGCAGGACGATGTTTTTACCGTTCCTCGACAACTGGCGCAGGCCGAACGGCCGGCCGCAGACGCACATGTTGGTATGCACGCCGGCAAAGAGCACCTGATTGATGCCGCGGGCTTCGAGCGCGCTCCACACTTCGATGCCGTTGTCGGAAATAAGATCCCGCTCCCCGTCGATAATCACCGCCGGATGTTGACCGCGCCAGGGATGGCCGGTGTCGCGGCCCTGACGTTTGAGTTCCACCTTCCATGCCGCGTCCTCCTCCGGCGTGTCGTCGGAACCGCCGTCGGAGGCATCAATGGGATAACCCGCCTTCTCCTCCGCAGCATCCTTCCAGTGCAGCCACTCACTGATCTTCGCCGGCAGATGTGCGCTGGCGGGTATTTCTTTCGCCCGTTTTCGCGCGGGATGATTTTCGTACGTTTTCATGCAGTCCGACGGCGCATGAATGATAAGCACTCCGCGCTCGCGGGCGGTTTTCACCACCTCCGCCATGCGCGGGGCCATTTCATTGACGCGCTTCACAGCATTCGCGCAGTGATGGGAGTCCCAGAAGTCGCAGACGATGAGGGCGGTCTTCGCCGGATCCCACTGCTGCGGGGTCGCGTGCACTTCCGTGCCGGGTTCCGTCACGACCCTGGTGCGGGCGGGAAATGTGAAGGCGTCGCCTGCCGGGAGCGGACAGGCGGCGGCGAACAAAAGAAGAAGGCAAAGAATTCTCATGCACGCACTGGAACTGCCGCGAGGCACGCGTCACGCGAAAGTCCGTGCGCGCTGACGTAATGCGGCGGATGCCCTCTTCCCGTTAAAACGGCGACAAATTCTGAAGGTTGCGTGCCTTCAGGAGATCGCAATGAATACGGCTCCAACCGGCCGCACTCCGTTTGAAAAACTCATCGCGAATGCCGCAGCCCGGATTATCATCGCGGCCTCGAAGCCGTGCCCGCCGCCGGCCGGCCTCCCCAAAAATAGTCATCCCTCCATGATGCGACTGCTTTTTCTTCTGCTCTGCGTCTGCGCGCTGCCTGCGTGCAAATCCGTGCGTACCGTCACTTCCGGGCCGCGGGTTATTTCCGAAGGAGGCAGTGACTATGATGCCCAAAAAGAGGCGCGGAGCGCGGAGGCCGGGCGACAGGCGGCTGCGAGCGGGGTGGTGGGTCAGGCGGACCAGGGCGGGAGCAATTTTGCCAAGCGCTTTGGCACCTACGATCCGCACGGCTACGGTTCCGAGGGGCTCAATGCCATGAGTGAACAGATGTTTGGCGGGAACACCGGCTCGCAGGACATGAAATCGTTCTCCGGGGCGAGGGACTTTCTGGCCAAACGCTACGGCGACACGGGCGAACTGGGGCAGAAGGAATCCGCCACTCAGCGCATGAAATCCTGGATGGGCGGCAAAAAGGCGAATACCGAAAAGCAGGCGCCCGAGATGGAAAGGGGCTTCTCCGGCGGCAACAATGTGCTCGCCAATAAAACCAGCGATCAGGACGGACGCACCCTCAAGGACCGTTCCTCCCGCGAGGACGGCAGAGTGGCCGGCACGAAGGATTTTTATCCTGCCAGGAAGGTGCTCGACGGAGGCCACGACGCCCCGCGCATCATCGCTGAAGGCGACAAAAAGACCAACGATGCCGTGTGGCGCCTGATTAAAAGCCGCCCCCGCGACAACCCCGCGACCGTGGAGGACATCCGCCAGATGCTCGGCAAGACCGATTGAATCCCGCCTCCTTCCGCCCTTCGGCATATTTCATTCTTTATTTCCCCAATGGTCACCGTTGTCTGTCCCGCGTGTTTTGAGGAGTTCAGTGTGATGCCGCCCTCGCCGGACGAACTGCCTGCGGAGTGGGACTACGACTGTGAAGTCTGCTGCCGCCCGATGTTCATAACCTTTGAGGATGACAATGGAGAGATCGTGGCGACAGCCCGCAGCCTCGCGGACTGAGCCGCCGGCAGCGCCTGCGCCCGGTGATTGACTTCCCGGCGGCTCTCGGCGAAAGACCGCTCCATGTACCCTCCCAAGTTCCTCTCCATTCTGTTCACCCTCGCTGCCCTGGGCGGGTCCGCTGTGACGGCGCAGGCCCGGTTTATCCAGCCGGATGAGGCGGTGACCGAGCCTGCCGTGAAAGCCGCGGCCGACAAATTAAAGGCGCTCAAAGACGTGAAGGATGCCGTTCCGGTCTTTCAGGAAATCCAGGCGGCGGCCGATGGCGGCAGCGCGGAAGCGCAGTTTGTGCTCGGCTATATGCTGCAGTCGGGTCTCGGCACGGAGCGCTCAAATGAGAAGGCCAAAGCGGCGTATGAGAAGGCGGTCGCGAAGGGGATCATGGCGGCCAAAAACAATCTCGGCCTGCTCCAGTTGGCCAGCGGTGACGATCCGAAGAAGTCGGTCGACCTCGTGGAGGAGGCGGCGAATGCCGGCTACAGCCCCGCGCAGGTTTCCATGGGGCAGCTATTCCTTGATGGACTCCCCGGAGCGGGCATCACCAAGGATGTGGATCAGGCGCGGGTGTGGTTTGAGCGGGCGTCGAATGCCGGGGATGACGATGCTTCCCTAACGCTGGGTCTGATGTATGAAAACGGAGCCGGGGTTGCGGCGGACCAGGAGAAAGCCACGGCGCTGCTGCGCAAAGCCGCAGAAAAGGGCAATGGCGATGCCATGATTCGCCTCGGGGCGAAACTCGCAGGCGGTCAGGGGATCAAGGCGGATCCGGTCAAAGGCAAGGAATGGTTCGAGAAAGCCGTCGCCTCCGGAGCCCCCGGAGCCAGGGTGGCCCTCGCTGCGATCTATGAGAACGGCACCGGCACCGTGAAGGAGCCGGGCCTCGCCAGGGATCCGAAAAAAGCCTTCGACCTCTACACGGAAGCCGCGGAGGCCGGCGACTATTCGGCTTATAACAAAATCGCCTACTTCTATGAGAAGGGAGTCGGCACAGTCCAGGATGAGACCAAAGCCGCTGAATGGTATCAGAAGGGTGCGGACAAAAACGTGCCGGTCTGCCTGCACAATCTGGCGGTTTTTAACGAAGAGGGAAAAGGCGGGCTCAAGAAGGACGAGAAGGCGGCGTTCGACCTTTACTACAAGGCGGCGATGAATGCGTTTGTGCCGTCCCAGATCGCGCTGGCGCTTCGCTATCGTCAGGGAAAAAGCGTCATGCAGGACACGCAGGCCGCCCTGGCATGGTTCGAGCGGGCGATGCAAAACGGCAATGCCGACGCGGCGGTGAGTTACGCGGCGATGATCGAGGCCGGAGAGGCTGGCTTTGTGAACTATGAGACCGTACTCAAGATTTACCGCGAGGTGGCGGGCAAGGGCCACGGCGGGGCCATGGTCGCTCTGGGCAGCATGCTTGAAGAGGGGCGCGGTGTCCCCGGTGATTTCCGTCAGGCCTACATGCTCTATCAAATCGCTGCCAAAGGCGGCGTGAAGCAGGGCGAAGAGAAGCTCGAGAAACTGAAGAAACGCCTCACCCCCGAGCAACTCAAAGTTGCCGAAGCGTTTGCGGCCAGCGGCGGCAAGGATACCGGGGCTCCACCTTCCGGGCAGCCCGCAACGGCGACCGATACTCCGGCACCGGAGACACCGGCCAGGCCAGTGACCCCGGCCAAGCCGCCGGTGAAGTCACCGGTGAAGCCAAAGAAGCCACGCTGATCCGGCATCCGGCAGCCCGATGCACGCTGTCGCCGCAGAGTTTGCGCGCAACTTCACCGAACGCGGTGATATCGGTGCCTCTGTATCCGTCTGGCAGAACGGCCAGGAGATTCTTTCTCTCCACAGCGGTGCCCGCACCCGGGAGGAGATTGCCACATGGAATGCAGACACGCTTGTGCCCGTGTGGTCGGCGACCAAAGGCCCGGCATCACTCGCCATGCTCCTGTTGCTGCACGGCGCGAGGGTGCCGCTGGAGACTCCGGTGAAAACGATTTGGCCGGAACTCCATGCGGACTTCACATTCGCGCAGATGCTCTCGCACCAGGGTGGTCTCGCGGCGCTGGATACGAAACCTTCAGTGTTAGACCACACGGCAGTTTCCGCAGCGCTGGCGTCGCAGACACCGCAATGGGTGCCGGGAACGGCGCACGGCTATCACCCGCGCACGTTCGGCTTTTTGCTGGAGGAATGCGCCCGCAGACTCACCGGAGGGCAGGGGATCGGGGCCATTCTCCGGGAGCGCATCACCGGCCCGCTGGAGGCGGATTTCTGGATCGGACTTCCGCAGTCCGAACACCACCGCGTCGCCCGGCTTTTTCCTGGCAAAGTCAAAGACATGCGCGGCACTGACGAGGAGCACTTCTTCGCCGCCTTCGCCACTACGGCAAGCCTGACCAAACGCGCCTTCGCCTCACCCGCCGGATGGCACGCCGTGGCCGGCATGAATCAGCCGGACGCATGGTCCGCGGCGCTGCCCGCGTTCGGTGGTGTCGGCTCGGCGCGCGGGCTGGGGAAAATCTATGCCCTGCTCGCCGCAGGTGGCCATTGGCAGGGCAGGGAACTCGTGCCGCCCGCGGTGCTCGCTCAGCTCACCACGCCGCTCGTCAACGGTCCGGACCGCGTTCTGCTCATCCCCACGTCGTTCTCGGCTGGTTGTATGATGGATCCCGTCGCGCCCCAGGGATCGAAGCAGCGGCATCACTTTGGGCCGTCGCTCACTGCTTTCGGACATCCCGGTGCCGGCGGCAGTCATGCCTTCGCCGATCCGGAGCACGGCTTCGCCTTCGCTTACGTCATGAATCAAATGGAACAGGGTGTGATGCCGAATCGGAAGGCGCTCAGTCTCATCGAAGCACTCTACGGAAATAGCCCATAGCGCCGGTCATGCCTCCGGGCTGCCCTGTTTGCCTGCGTGCTGCGAGACAAACACGGGCAGGCTGTCGGCCAGTTGCTGGCGCGATGAAAAAGCGTGTAACTTCGCCTCCCGGAAATAGCATCGAGAGGCAAAATGATTTTGAGATGCACTTAAGGAGACGCTGATTAATCAGTGGCGGCAGAAAAAGTAGCACGGGCATGGCGACAGCCTGCCCGTGTTTGGCCCCGCCACACCGGAACGAACACGGCCAGCCTAAGGGCATGGCCGCGCTACGTGGGACTCTCCCGGTTAAATCAGCGTCTCCTTAACGGCACTGCCTGACGTGGCTCTGATCTTCTGAGCCGCACTTG
>JANNVM010000158.1:0-3557 GCA_031414455.1 Verrucomicrobiota bacterium | reverse complement strand
GGATCCCTGACAACAATTACTTCTCCCGCTGGTTCCGTCAGCAGACCGGCATGACGCCCAGCCAGTTCAAGAAAAGCCCGCACCAGCCGGCGCGGCTGTAAATCATTTTTGAGCTTCGTCAGGCTTTTCTTCCGCCGGCGCAGGAGCCTCGCCTTCACCGAGGTAGTTCGCCATTTGCTCGTTCATGTCGTCATCGGGAGCGGCCAGTTTCAGCGCGGCCGCGGCCTTCTTTGCTAGTTCCGGCTTCCCGCCCTCCTGCCACATGTAGGCGAGGTTCCATGCAATGGAGCCGGGCAGAGCGGCAGCCTTCAGGGCTTCCAGCAGCGCCGCGTCAGGGTCGGCGGCTTTTTCAATCTCCGGGCGCAGCCGGATGGCGGTTGCCTCAGCTTTGGCGAGGAGCGGCTCGCTGGTGTCAGGGCGGGCCCCGGTGCCGGCGGCGGCGAGGCGGTCGAGACCAGCGGCGTCCTGCGCGTTATTGAGCAAATGCCGGAGCGATTCACCGAGGGCTTCCGCCTCTCCGGGAGTGCCCTCCTTCAGCGCGGAGACGAGAAGGGCATCACCCTGCGCGCCGGCGGCAGTCACTTTGCCCCACAGTTCGCGGGCGCGGCGCTCCATTTTCAGTGACGCAGTGACGTCGGCGTCCGGCGCGACTTTCTCCGCCACCCTGACCAGCACGTCGTGGGCGGCGGAGGGCGGCTCATCTGCGAGCGACGAAGCGATCGAGATAAGGCTGCTTTCCGCGTTCTCGGACTTCCGGAGCAGTTCTTCAAATTTCGCGGCATCCTCAGGGCGCGCGGTGCGGCCGAAATACGTGAGCGCCTCCTCGTTCGGCGGTGTCTCGGCGAGCACACGCAGCGCACAGTCGCGGGCTTTGTCAGGCTGCTTCAGCGCCAGGCGGGACGACGCCATCAGGTTGAGCATGTCAGGGTCGTCGCCAAGAATGTCGAGATACTGCTGCGCCGACGCGATGCTCTCTGCATGGCGTTCGAGATCGGAGAGGATCGAGGCGCGCTGATAATACAGCACGGGCATGTCCGGTCGGCGCTTAAGAAGGCGATCGGCGGCGGCCAGCGCCTCCTCCGGCTTTTGCGACGGTTGCCTCCCGCGCAGTACGATTGTTAGTGCCACTCACCATTGTCGTCCGTCAGCACCCATCCTTGAATCCAGTGGTTCCCATCCCTCACGTACATCAACGAAGACGACTTCCAATCGAGGAACCCGGCGACGTCGCAGGAAATCGAATAGCTTCAGAATTTTCATGGGCCGGTGCTGGAGCGGGGAGCCAGCTTGACGGTCAACGACTCGAAGCCATTGGAGCGCCGGTAGCGCGCCTCGTTTTCAATGTGCTCCTTCGCGTCCAGCACGGTGATGCGTCCGACACGCGCGGTGAGAGCTAACAGCAGGCTGCGCACGATCAAACGCGCGTGCGGTGCGCCGAGGCAGAGATGTGTGCCGAAGCCGAAGGAGATGTGCGGGTTGGGCTTGCGATCGAGGCGCACTTCCTCCGGGGCGTCGAACACCGACTCGTCGAAATTCGCCGAAGCCCAGCCCAGTGACACGCGTCCGTCCGCCGGGACCATGATTCCTTGAACCTCTGTCTCCACCGGACACACACGCCCAATGTGCGTGAGTGGCATGAAGACACGGAAGAATTCCTCGCCTGCGTGGACGATGCGCTTCGGATCCGCGCGCAGGTATTCAAGGGCGTCGGGGTTCCTGCCGAAATACGCGATGATTGAGGAAATGCTGTGGATGATCGTGTCGCGGCCGCCGGCAAAGGTGAGGTTGCCAAAACCCATCATCTCCTCGCGCGTCAGCGCCCGGCCGCGATACTCGGCCTTCGTCAGCGCGCTGAAAAAATCCCCGCCCGGATTCGCCCCGGCGCGGTCGAACTGCGCGTGCAGGTAGTCTTCGAGCGATGTGCCTTTCTTAAACGTTCCGCCGGTAACCTTGAAGACGTGCATGCCCCAGCCAATCCACGTGTCCGCCTCCGACTCGGGCACGTTCAGCAGATAGGTGAGCGCCCGCGACTGGACCGGCAGCGCAAAGTCATTCACGATCTCGACCGATTCGCGGCCCAGCGTTTCGGAAATTTTCTCTACTATCAACGCCTCGACCTTTGCGATCACGTCAGGGTGTTTGGCCCGTTGGAAGAACGGCTCGACGATGGCGCGATACTCCGTGTGCTCCGGCGGATTGGTCTCGATGGGCAACTGCCTCATTGACCGGACCTCCTCTTCCGACGGAATCGGCACGCGGAACGGCGCATCCGAACTGAACGTCTTCCAGTCCTTCGCCGCTTTGCGCAGGTCTTCATGACGCAGAATCATCGGCACCATCTCGCCCTGAAACGGGCACTTGAGGACGCCATCGTTGTTCCGGGCTTCGCGAAAGGGATCGGGGACTTTTTCCATAAGACTGCTGGTTCTGATTTAGGAGGGGAGCGAAAGTTTTCAATGCATCACTGCAGCCGCAAGGCATCCTGTTTCGACCTCTGGCCGATTCCCCAACGAAAGAGTCCAGCACGGAGCCGGCACCGGGCTGCGGAGCTTTGAACACAAGGCGGGGCGACGCTCCTGCGAATCCCTGACTAACTCTCCATTGTCATTTCGCCGAACAGGACTGGAGATTTCTGACACCCTGAAGGGTGGACACCGAACGGGGCCGCCGGCGCACGGTGTCCACCCTTCAGCGTGAGGCCGTCACAATCCTTGCGTCCGGAAGGTGGCCTTCCATCGTTCCGTCTCCCCATGCCCGCCAAACCAGGAAAGAAGAAGAAACCCGCCGCCGAAATGGAACCGCCGTGTCAAGGTGATGTCGTGCAGATCCGCGGTGCGCGGCAGAACAACCTCAAGGGCATTGATCTCGATCTGCCGCTGGGAAAACTGAACGTCATCACCGGGCCGAGCGGCAGCGGGAAGTCGTCGCTCGCGTTTCAGACGATCTATGCGGAGGGCCAGCGGCGTTATGTGGAGACATTCTCGCCCTACACGCGGCAGTTCTTCGACCGCATGGACAAACCGCAGGTGGACGAAATCCGCGGCATCCCGCCGGCCATCGCCATTGAGCAGAGCAACACCATCCGCACCACGCGCTCCACCGTGGGCACGATGACGGAGATCAACGACTATCTGAAACTCCTCTGGCCGCGCATCGCGGAGGCGACGTGTCCCGACTGCCAGCAGCCGGTGCGCTGCGACACCGCGCAGACGGTGGCGGATGCCGCGTTGCGGGAATTGTCAGGCGAAACGGTGCTGGTTACGTTCCCCGTGCCCGTGCCCGCGAAGACAAAGCCGGCGGACTTCTTCGCGTTCCTCCAGCAGCAGGGATACCTGCGCGTGTTTGTGTTCGGTGAAGTCGTGCGCGTGGACGAGCCGGCATCTTATAAAAGGACGACTCTGCCGGCCGTGGTGCCTGTCATTCAGGACCGGGTGGATCTGCGTGGAGTGGGCTTCCAGCCCCCCGGTATTACCAAGTAACCAGGTGGGGTGGACGCCCGCGCCACGCGCCGCACGGAAGCCAACGAGCAGGCGTTCATCTTCGGAAAAGGAAAAATA
>JANNVM010000157.1:0-3887 GCA_031414455.1 Verrucomicrobiota bacterium | reverse complement strand
CGGCACGATGTTCCTCACCGGATTCCTCACCGCGGGTGTCGCGTTCGCGGTTTACGTCTATGTGCTAAGGACGGGAACCGTTGAAATGGCTCGCACCCACGCCTTCGCCGCTTTGGTCTTCGCCGAACTCCTGCGCTCTTTTGGGGCCCGGAGCGACACCAAGCCCGTCTGGCGCATCTCACTTTTCACGAACATCAGCCTCGCCATCGTCGTTTCTGTTTATTTCGGCCTCCAGGTGTGGAGCCATCACAACGAAACTCTGGGCCGCTTTCTGAAGACGTCATCCATGCCGCTGTCCGATTGCTTCCTGCTGCTCGCGCTCGGCACTGTCCCTCTGGTGGTTCTGGAACTGGTGAAACTGGCGCGGAACTCGCGGCAGCAGAGCAAGGGTGGTCACTGATTAGCGTCCATTGGGCATCCGGCTCCTCGAAATGGTGCACGCCGTCAGATCAAATCCGCCGGCCGCCGCCGATCGAAGGATTTTTCAAGGGTTTTCCCGCGCCGGGGTGTATCACATGCAGCGGGCTCTAGAGAGAACCCACATCCATGGAAAACTGACCTATGAAAAACGCCTCCTCTCATTCGGACCACCGAAGTGACTCCGGCTTCGACGCCATGCTGCGTAAGGCAATACCGCGGACACCGTTGCCCACCACCTTTAAGCAGAACGTCTGGAGGCAGATTGAATCCGCCGGCGAAGAGTCGGCAGCGGGGTGTATCAGACGATGCTTCGGTGCCTTTCTTTTGTTCATGGCCCGGCCCGTCCCAGCGGCCTCTGCCATGGTGATCACGGTCGCCGCCGGACTTTGGCTCGGAGCACGGGAGGCGGACGCCCGCGGAGAATCGGCCTACAAGATCTCCGTGAGCCCCTTCGCGGAGTCTCATCACCCGGAGCCTGACAAATGAAAAAGGGACTGCTTGTTCTTGTCCTTTCCGTCGTGGCGGGATGCATGGCCTTCTGTGTCATGCGCTGGTGGCGGAGCGCGGACCATCATGGTGGCAGCATCATGCAGGCGATGCCGGAACTCGAATGGCTGCAGCGCGATCTGAATCTGAACGATGGACAGCTGGTGCAGGTGCGCGATTTGCACGCTGCGTATCGCCCGCAATGTGAAGCGATGTGCCGTCGCATCGCGGAGGCTCATGTGGACATGGATCGCATCGCAAAGAGCACCCGCTCTCTAACACCGGAGTTCACCGCCGCCCTGAAAGCACACGCGGACGTGCATCTGGAATGTCAGGAATCAATGTTGCGGCACCTCTATCGGACGGCTGCGGTCCTCGACGAAAAACAGGCCTCCCGTTATCTCGAAACGATGCTGCCATTCGCGCTCGAGTTCACGTGGAGCGAACCCGGAAACCATCATGCCCGCTAGCCTGCCCGCCGCTATGGATGATGCCGCAACTGATGCCGCAACTGATGCCGAATTGATGCGGCGGTTGACCGCCGGTGATGACCTTGCCCTGAACGCCATCATGGACCGGTGGCAGGATCGCGTGGCCTCGTATCTGCACCGGATGACCGGGCGTCCCGATGTCGCTGCGGACCTGGCCCAGGAAACATTTGTGAAGCTCTACCAGGCGCGGAACAGTTACCGGCACGGCAGCGCCTTCCCGGCGTGGCTTTTCGCCATCGCCGCCAATCTCGCCCGCAACCACGCCCGGTGGGCGGCCCGGCATCCCGCCGTGTCACTGGACGCCACTGGCGGAGACGGTGCCCTGACTGCGGAGCCGCCCGATCCCGGCCAGGCACCGGATGCCGCGGCAGAGTTGACGGAACGGCTCTCGGCGATCAATGATGCCTTTCAGGTTCTTCCGGCCGACCTCCGTGAAGCCATGACACTGTTTATCCACGAGGGGATGAGCTACGCCGAAATCGCATCGGTTGTCCACTGCAGCAACAAAGCTGTCGAAACCCGCATCTACCGGGCACGGCAGATACTGAAGGAAAAACTTAATTATTCCCTGACATGAATGCCGGTTCCGCACCAATTCTTCTGGGCAACAAATTGCGGGGATCCAGAATCTTCCGCGACTACCAGGAAGCGTTTGAGAATGCGACGGGCCTGCCGCTGCAACTCCATGCCGTCGGGGAGGCGTTATCGGGGCTCAAAGACCGGCCGCGGAGCAATGCCTTCTGCTCCCTGTTGGCTGAAAAGAATCAGGCGTGTGCCGCTTGTTTTGCCCTGCAGAAGCGTCTCGAAGACGAGGCAGGCATGGAGCCGAGGTCGCTGCATTGCTTTGCGGGACTCTGTGAAAGCGCTGTGCCGGTACGGGTGGGCGACAAGGTCATCGCCTTCCTTCAGACCGGACAAATTCTGCTGCACCGGCCGGATGCAGAGGAGTTTACCAAATTGACGCGACAGCTCATCGCGTGGGGCACGCAAGTGGACCTGAAAAAGGCGGAAGAGGCATGGTTTTCCACAGTGGTGCTCGCGCCGGCGCAATATGAATCCATGCTTCGGCTGCTGCACATTTTCGCCGGCCATCTTTCCGCATGCGCGAGCGCGCTGGCGTTCGAAACCCCCGACAGTGAGCCGGAATCGATCGCGAGAGCAAAAAGAATCATCGGTGCCACGGCCGGGGAGGAAATCTCGCTGGGACACGTGGCCCGCGCCGTAAATGTCAGTGCGGGCTATTTCAGTGAACTTTTCCACAAGGCCACCGGCATGACGTTCACCGATTACGTCGCGCGGGTACGGGTGGAAAAAGTGAAGATGCTGCTGCAAAACCCGCGCCTCCAGATCACAACCATTGCTTATGACACCGGCTTCCAGTCGCTTTCTCAGTTTAACCGGGTCTTCAAGCATGTGACCGGCACCACGCCGCGGGCCTACCGCGCTGGCCTCGCCGGGGCCGCATAGTCTCAAATTGCGGCTGCGTTCCCCTGGATGGCGAATCCCGGTTCCGGGTGTGGATTTCGAGGAACGACACTGGACACGGCCCCGAATGCTCCCCACGACTCCTCCTGACGAGCGGTCATTTGCGCCGTCGTTCCACATTTTTCATTTCCCCCGATGCCCCACACCATCGCCGTCGTCGAAGACGACGCCGGACTGCGCGACAGCCTCGCACTGCTCATCACCGGTGCGCCCGGCTGGAAACTTACGGGTTCACATCCGTCCGCTGAGGCGGCGCTGCCGGCCCTGACACGTCAGCCGCCGGAGGTCGTACTCATGGTCACCGGGGTTCACTCTGCAAGGAGATCGCCGCGGAACTGGGCATCGGCCTTGAAACGGTGAACACGCACAACCGCAACATCCACGCCAAACTCCACGTCCGCTCGCGCACGGAGGCGGTGATCAAGTATCTTCAGAGCCGCTGATTCATCGCCGCGGGATAAGTTTTATGATGGCAAACCCCAGGACCGCGCCGCTGACGAGATCAACGATGTGATGCTGATGCACGAGCACCGTCCCAAGGGAGCCCAGCACCAGCCACACGATCAGCGCCACCCGCAGGGCGGCGTGCGGCAGCCGCGCCAGCAGGACCGGAGCCACAATGATGGCCTCACTGATGTGCAGTGACGGCGCCTGGTTGAATGGCAGATCGGTGAAATGAAGGAGCTGGAACAGCGGTGCCGTCCAGTCATCGGGAATGCTGCGCGGATAGGCGCACCGGAACGGAAGCACGAGGAAGACCGCACAGGAGATGGTGAACGCCCAGAACAGCCGGCGCAGCAGGGTCCGCCATTCATCGTAGCGCCGTGTGAATAACGGCGACAGCCCCAGCAGCACATCGATTGTCAGGTACGGCAGGACCAGCCAGTTGATTCTTGGAATGTCCAACTCCCATGGAAACGCGAGGCACCGCGACGTTTCGCGCCAGCCGGCGATCACGTTGCAGGAATCATAGAGCAGCAGCGCGAACACGACGAACAGCACCGC
>JANNVM010000156.1:0-1598 GCA_031414455.1 Verrucomicrobiota bacterium | reverse complement strand
GGATGCAGCCGCCATTTTTACCTCTTCGCCACAGGCGGACTTCCTTTCCCCGGTTGGAAAAGTGGCCTTCGGCATGGCGATAAATTGCGGCTGCAACCCGCCACTCCCAGTGGCAGGCCTCACTCCGCGAAGAGGAACTGGAAGTCGTCCAGCGTCAGGGCGCGGGCGAAGGATTCCTCGCCCAGCACGTCGCCGGCGAGGGTACTCTTCGTCTGCTGCAGCGTGCGGATTTTCTCCTCGATGGTTTCCTTCACGAGCAGGCGGTAGGCGATCACTTTCTGCGTCTGGCCGATGCGGTGGGTGCGGTCGATGGCCTGATTTTCCACCGCGGGATTCCACCACGGATCGAAGAGCACGACGTAACTGGCCGCCGTTAGGTTCAGGCCAAAGCCGCCGGCGCGGAGGCTGATGAGGAAGACGGCGGCTCCCTCCGCCGTTTGGAAATCGTTCACGAGACTGCCCCGGTTTTCCGTCTGGCCGGTGAGGATGAAATGCGGCCACTCGCGGGACTCGAGTTCCGTGCGGATGAGGTTGAGCATTTCCACGAACTGCGAGAAGATGAGCACCTTGTGGCCTTCCTCCATGAGCGGTTCGAGCAGTTCCACAAGGGCGTTGAGTTTGCAGCTTTCCGCCTGACTGCCTGCCACCACGAGAGCAGGATGGCAGCAAATCTGGCGCAGGCGCAGCAGGCTGCTGAGGATGTGGAAGCGCGCCTTGTCGAGATCCTTGCCGCTGCTCAGGCCGAGCAGGGCTTTGCGGGCGCGTTTGAGTTCGGCTTTGTAGAGTGTGGACTGCACCCCTTCGAGTTCACAGTGAAGATCCTCTTCGATCTTGTCAGGCAAATCCCGGGCAACTTCGCCTTTGGTGCGGCGAAGCACGAATGGCCGGACGCGGGCACTGAGCCGCCGGCGGGCGAGCGGATCAGTTTTGCTGTCGTAGAGTTTTTGAAACGCGGTGCGGTTCCCAAGGATGCCGGGCATGGCGAAATTCATGAGGCTCCAGAGATCGAGCAGCCGGTTTTCGATCGGCGTGCCACTGAGTGCGAGCCGGTGCGGGGCGGCGAGATTGCAGGCCGCGATGGCAGTTTGGCTCTGCGGATTCTTGATGGACTGGGCCTCATCGAGAATGACGGCGTGCCATGGCGCGGCCTTGAGGTCGCTCTCCAGCAGGCGGAGCTGCGTGTAGTTGAGGACGACGAGGTCCGCCTTCCGGCGCGCGGACTTAATGGTCTTCGCGTCGGCGCCGCGTTCCAGCCTGACAATCCGAAGATCCGGCGCGAAACGGGCGGATTCGCTGACCCAGTTGTCAGCCACGCTCTTCGGACAAACGACAAGTGCGGGCTGTTTCGGCTTCTCCTTCGCCCGCAGCCAGAGGAGCCATGCGAGCGCCTGCACCGTTTTGCCGAGTCCCATGTCATCGGCGAGAATGCCGCCGAATTTGTTGGCGGTGAGGTAGCTGAGAAAGTGATAGCCGTCGCGTTGATAGGGACGGAGATCGGCCTTGAGCGCAGCGGGCACATCCGGCGTGGAGCGGGTGCGAATGTCGGCGGCCGTGCGTTCGATGGCGGCGACGCGTTCCGGCGGCAGCGCGCGGCGGGC
>JANNVM010000155.1:0-5703 GCA_031414455.1 Verrucomicrobiota bacterium | reverse complement strand
GGATGGAGCACGATGGTGTCCTGCGGTGTGAACTCGCCGGGGCTGGTCTGCCGCTGGTGGATGAAGTCGAGTTCTGTCAGCGTCTCGCCGCGCCCGTGGAACCAGCAGTCGAGCCGCCAGCGGTAGGGCAGGTTCGTATTAAATGACGGCGGCACCACCAGCCCGAACGGCTGCACGCTGCCATCAATCTTTGAAACATAGCCGCGCGGCACCAGTCCCGTCTGCGCCAGCCACGGAGTCTCGCCTTTCCGCAGCGACTCCAGCCGCGCAAAGCCGTCCTTCAATTGCTGCGCAGCCCACTCGGCCTGCTTTACGTCGAAGAACTCATCGTAGCGCAGCGCCCAGTCCACGGCCTTGAGGAAGATCTGCACGTCCGGTAGGAATTGGATCGCCGGCTTGTCCTTCAACTCCACGCGGGCCGACTCGATGGCTGCGCCCAGCTTTGCGGCTTCCTCCGTCAGCGACTTCCGCACATCCTCTGGAATTGCCACACCGGCTGGCGGCTGACGGCGGACGTTGTCGGTAAGATTGTCCGCTGCCCCGTCGGCAAGGACGCGGGCGGTGAGCAAAATCGGCAGGAGAAGCAGGCGGATGTTCATGGTGAAAAGTCGGGCCACTCAGGAACCCGGCCTGCGCCGCCCGGCGAGGCGTTATCCAGCCGCAGATGCGGCGCCCCGCGCTGAGTCCAAAACTCAATCCAGCCAGTTCTCCACCCGCAGTCCCGGGACTTTCACAAAGTCCACGATGTTGCGGGACAAAAGCAGCGCATCGTGCGCCATGCAGATTGCGGCGATCTTGAGATCCATCGTGCCAACGCGTAGGCGCTGCCGTTCGAGTTCATGAAAGATTAGCGCCGGCTCGCGGTCGAATGGCAGGATGGTGAGGTCGCTCAGAGTCTCAATGCAATCCTTGAGCCGTTCATAACCGTTCATCTGGTCGAGTCCCGCCTTGTGTCGGCGAATAAAAGCCACCCAGCCGCTCAGCGATTCTTCAGCGGTCACAATGCTGGTAAAAGTGTCGGCATCGCGGGATTTGATTTGTGACTGGAGCCTCTGCCCCGCCGCAGAATTCTCCCGGAGTTCCCGGAAGTGGTTCGTGTCCAAAACGACAAACATGACGGGACTATTCGGACATGCCTTCGCTCCGGCGCCAAGCCTCACCGAGCCGGGCCGCCTCTTGATCCGCCTCATCGCCAACCGACGTGCCGATGATCCGCGGCCACGTCGGCTTGGCCACCGGCGGGTTCTTCGCCTTGATGGCCTGCACTTCGCGGAGCAGCGCGAGAAACTTTTCATCTGTCACTTCTGTTTGCATGGCGCATCCTTGCCACAAGGCGCACGCCCTGCAAACGCCAAGTCCCGGTGAGCATGAGTGCCCCGGCGGCGCCAAAATCCGCGCATCCTTCCGCCATTTTCGCAACGCCTTCCCGTTTGCTCTCCGCGGCCGGGAGTTCAACTAATACTTCATGGACCTCACTCAAATCGCCTACGGAACCTGGAGCGGCGGACGCTTCATGCACTTTGGAGAACAACTCGACGAGCAGCGTTTCGCCGATGCCATCCGGCTCGCCTATGAAAGCGGCTACCGCACGTTCGTCACCGCTGATGTCTATGGCGTCGGCCGTGCCGATGAAATGCTCGGCAATGCGCTCGCCGGCATTGACCGCTCCACCTATTGCCTCGTTGGCACCATCGGCCACGACATCTATGGCGGGCTGCGCGACGGTGCGAAAGGCTATGCGCGCTTCACCGAGCCGTCGCTGCGCGGGCCGGAGGAATACGCGGGCTATTTGAAAATGGCCGCGGAGAAATCCCTCGAACGCTGCCGCACGAATTACTTCGACCTTCTCTTCCTGCACAATCCCGACGAGCGCGGCTACACCAGTGACGCTGTGTGGGATGGCATGGCGGCTTTGAAGAAACAGGGCCTGACAAAAATGCTGGGCGTGGCACCCGGGCCGGCTAACGGTTTCGCTTACGACATGATCCACTGCTTCGAGCGCTTCTGTGAGCACATTGACTGGGCGATGATCATCCTCAATCCTCTCGAGCCATGGCCTGGTTCGCTGGTGCTGCCGGCGGCTGAAGAGTTTGGGGTGAAAGTGCTGACGCGCGTGGTGGATTACGGCGGACTCTTTCACGGCGACGTGAGGCCCGGCCATGTTTTCCGCCCGGGCGATCACCGCACGTATCGTCCGGCTGGCTGGGTCGAACACGGCTGGGAGAAGATCGAAAAGATGAAGCCCATCGCGGACAAATACGGGCTGAGCCTCATCCAGTTTGCCAGCCTCTGGAATCTCGCGCAACCTGCCGTCGCCAGCGTCATCCCCACGTTTATCCAGGAGGCCGGAGAGAGTGCCCGCGCCGTTGAAGACAAGATCCGTGACCTCGCGGCGATGCCGAAAGTCCCGCCGTTCACCAAAGAGGAAATAGACCTCATCCGCAGCATCGGCGACAACACCGGCTGCATGGTGCTTAAAGGCGCCAGCCGTCGCCACGAAACCAGTGACCGCCCGGACGAATGGGCCATGCGTCCGGAACTCGAAGAGGTTGGTGCCAAATGGAATCTGGCTTCGATTAAATAGAGTCCGTCCGGCGCATCAGAGCACGAGTAACATCAGCACGATCAGCGGCGTGGCGATGAAAAGCCAGCCAATGGCCGTGACGACCACGCCCGGTGTCGGATTCAGCCATGAGCCATCCACCTGTCCCTGAATTCCTCCGAGGATGTCCGGGAACCGGAGGCACAGCGGACCGAAGATCAGGCACATGACGGATAACTGAATCCATTGAGCCAAATCCGGACCTGCTGTCTCTGCGTGGATTCTGACCATGCGCCAAATCGCAAACACATCCGCGGCGAAGAACAGCGTCAGCACCAGGCGGGGATGACGCGAGAACCATTTCATGACGGAAGCGGGGATGCGGGGCCGGTAGTTGGTTTGCCAGAGTTGAACCTTTCGCGGGGCCGGAAATCCCTGTCGCCCGGCGCAGCTACAGGCCGGGATTATCAATGAATCCCTCGAGGTGCCGGATGCGCGTCGGATGGCGCATCTTGCGCAGCGCCTTGGCTTCGATCTGACGAATGCGCTCGCGCGTCACCTGGAACTGCCGGCCCACATCCTCGAGCGTGCGGCTGTAGCCGTCGATCAATCCGAAGCGCTGCTCCAGCACCGCCCGCTCGCGGTCGTTCAGCGTTTCCAGCACGCCCTTGAGCTTGTCTTTGAGAATCGCGAAGCCCGTGCGCTCCATCGGATTGTCCGCCGTCTTGTCTTCGATGAAGTCGCCGAACGTTGTGTCATCGCCCTCACCGACAGGAGACTGCAGTGAGATCGGCGTCTGCGCCATCTTCAGCACCGCGCGGATGCGCTCCACGGGCAGGTGAATTTCGTCCGCGATTTCCTCCGGTGCCGGTTCGCGGCCGAGTTCCTGCACCAACTGCTTCTGCACGCGCATCAGCTTGTTGATGGTCTCGATCATGTGGACCGGAATGCGGATCGTCCGCGCCTGGTCGGCGATACTGCGGGTGATCGCCTGACGGATCCACCACGTGGCGTAGGTCGAGAACTTGTAGCCCCGCTGGTATTCGAATTTCTCCACCGCCTTCATCAGGCCCATGTTCCCCTCCTGAATAAGGTCAAGGAACGGCAGCCCGCGGTTCGTGTATTTCTTGGCGATGGAAATGACGAGCCGCAGATTCGCCTCGACCATCTCCTTCTTCGCCGTGTGGGCCTCGCGCATGTAGCGGCGCAGTTCACTGAAGGCCGCATGGAAGTCATCGACGGTGTGCCACGCCATCTGCTCAAGATCCGTGATGCGCTGACGGGGATCACTGCTGCGGGGATGTTCCTTCACCTGCTGCTGCGCATCCGCAAATTCCACCATGAACCGGTCCGCGGACTCGGTGAACTCCTCCATCGTCTTCTGCTTAAAGAAGTACTTTGCATACGCCTTTTGCAGTGTGGCGAGATGTTTTTTGAATTCCATCTCGTGGCCTGACCTCCGCGACGGCTGTTTGGCCTCACGCATTTTCTCCCATGCCGATTGCGCGGCTTTGCGCGACTCGCGCACCGAGGCATTCAGACGGCTCAGCCCCTTCACATAGCGCTCGCGGCTGTCGAACTTCTTCTCCATCACCACCCGGTCGCAGCGCTCCTGGCCTTCTGTGAGTTTTTGTGCCAGAGCCAGATAATCGTCCGCGATGAACCCGAACGATGACATGACCTCAGCGATCGCCGCCTCCGCCTTCTCGATGCGAATGGAAATCGCCACCTCCTGGTCCCGCGTCAGCAGCGGGACCTGCCCCATCTGTTTCAAATACTGGCGCACCGGATCATCCAGCGAATCCGGGCGGTCCACATGCTTCTCTTCCACTTCCTTCACCGGCGAAGACGACTGCGTGTGCGGCTTTACGCGATCCACCTCGGAGGAGTCAATGATATCAATTTCCAGATTCCGCAGCCGGAGGATGATTTCCTCCACGAGGTCCGGTGAAATGATGTCGCAGGGCAGTGTCTCGTTCAAGTCATCATAGGTGACGTAACTCTGCTCCTTGGCGAGGCGGATGAGTTCACGGATCTTTGACTGTACCTCCGGCGAATCAATTGTCGCATCCGGCGGCAGTGCGCCCATGACCGCGGGAATGACGGGATGTTTGCGCGGTCGTCCCCGGCCTCGTTTCACAGGAGGCGGAGCACCATTGGCGGCAATAGCAGGAGGGGGGACGGGAGCGGGGGGCGCTGCCATTTTTCTTGAGGGGGATTTCTTCCCTTGGGGGGAGGGTCTGGAGGATTGGACGGGACGGGACTTTGGCGCAGGCTTTTTCTTCTTCAACTGCGGCGCGGGCTTCTTTATTCTTTTCGCCGGCTTAATTGCCTTCTTGACGCCCGGCTTCCCGGCGCGCACGGGCGCGGCCGGTTTTCGCGTGGGCTTCTTGCGCTGGGCCATAATAGTTTCTCTGGAGGGGAGTGGGGACAGCGGGGAATAATACCTAACGAGTGCCGCGAATATCCCGCGGCCTTTCCGCGGGTCAACCTTTTCCTTAACCTTCCCATCACTCGCGCCGCCTGGCGAACGCCGGTCGCGCGCGGTGTTTGGAGGCGGCAAGGAAATGTGTTGCTGTCAGCCGCGAAGATTGAAATGGTGACGGGACCAGCCAGCCGCCGAAACATTTATGAAGAGCCTCCATCGTCGCCGTCCCGTGGCCTTGCGCGGGTTTGTTGAAGTGTGGTTCCAGATTCTCCTCGGGACACTGCAGGCGGGAGTCACGGGAACGATGGCGTATTATTCCTGGCGGGCGGCCGTTGAGTTGCCGGAGGCCGAGGCGGAACTGAAGGCGGCGGGCTATTCACTGGATATCGTGGAGAATGCATTGCCGGATGTGCCCGATGAGGGGAACTTTGGTGCCGCGGAGCCGATCAGGGACATCGCCACGCGCTACGCTGATCAAACCCCGGAGATCAAGGAACGGATTGCGGTGCTGCGGACTTCCCATATGTACAAGCGTCCGGACGGCGGCCTGAATGAGGCGCAATTACAGGAACTCCAGAAGGCCCGACTGGAATTGGACAATGCGCCGGGAGTGAAGCGGCCACCGGAGAAAGAACTGCGTCCGCCGGAAATGTCAGGCGAGTCGATCGACTGGGCAACATGGCGTGAATGGATCGCCAGGGGACTGCACTGGGAAGTGCCCCGTGAAGAGGCG
>JANNVM010000154.1:0-7254 GCA_031414455.1 Verrucomicrobiota bacterium | reverse complement strand
CGCGCGGCCGGCAGCATGACGTTTCCCTCACGGTTCATGCTGGTTAGTGCCATGAACCCCTGTCCCTGCGGCTACTATGGGGATCCGAAGCGCGAGTGCCGCTGCGGCACGGCGCAGGTGCTCCGCTACCGCCAGCGCATCAGCGGGCCGTTGCTCGACCGCATCGACATTCATGTGGAAGTGCCGCTCGTGGAATACCGCGAACTCGCGAAGAGCGAGTCCGGCGAGCCTTCGGCTGCCATCCGTGCACGCATCGAAGCCGCGCGCGGCATACAGCAACAGCGCCTCCGCGGCACCACCGCGGCATGCAATGCGCTGCTCTCGCCGAAGCTCATGAAAGAGCACTGCGGCATTGATGAGGAAAGCTCGATGCTCCTCGAGAATACGATGTCGCAGATGAACTTCAGCGCCCGCGCCCACGATCGCATTCTGAAAGTCGCCCGCACCATCGCCGACCTCGCCGGCTGCCCGGACATCACCGCCGACTTCCTCCTGGAAGCGATCAGCTATCGCACGCTGGACAGGAATCTGCTGGGGTGACACGACGTTCACGGCCGGGTCGGATCATGGTTACTGCCGCTGGACCCGGATGAAATAGAACCGCCGTTCCCCGGTACCCGCGGGATCAAGAATCGTGCGCACGGCCCCGGCATCGGTGACCGTGCCGGCGACAGGAGCCCAGAGGGTGAGATCGTTGCTGCCCTGCAGGGAATAGGTGCAGCCGGGCTGTCGCGGGGAGAACGTCACCTGATGGCCGCCGCCTGGGGCGTCGCTGATGCTGAAGGAAAAAGTCGAGAGCGGGTCGTTGGGCACGAGGCAGGCATTGTATTCGAAACGGTTGTCCTGGCCGTCGCCGTCAGGATCACGCGATGGGCCGGCGAGGGGATTGTTGGTGCCGAAATACTGCACCTGCCATGAGTCGGGGAGGCCGTCGCCGGCGTAAGCGCCGAAGTTGTCAGGAAAAGTGTCGAGGACCGTTAGGTTCAATGTTGCGTTCAGCGTCTGGTAAGTGCCCCGGGCTGCGGCGGCGGTATTCTGATAGACCGCGGCGCCGGTCGCCAGACCCGAAGCGCTGATTCCGGTGAGCGGACCGCTTTGCACATTCCATGATACGCTGCCCGGGGCCAGCGGGGTCGTGGTGCTGTCGCCGAAGAGCAGGGTGGCGTTGAGCTGCCGGGTGCCGCCCTCGTTAACTGTTAAGGGCGAGGCATTGAGTTGGAGGACGGTGGCATCATTGAGTTGGCCGGCGAAGCCGGTGCGCGCGGTGTAGATGGTGGAAGTGCCTGCGCCTCCGGAGGTGGCGGAGGCGTTGACGGTGTAGTTTGGGCTGGTGCCGCGGAGACCGCCGCTGTCCACGGTATCCGGGGCCAGCGTGTAGTTGGCACTGGTGCCGGCCACAGCAGTATGCGCCGTCAGGATCAGGCAGATCAGAAAAAGTGCCGGCTTCATGATTTTACTTCCGGTTGAGGGCGGCTTCCAGTTTTTGCAGGCGCTCCTCATAGGCGGCGAGTGCTTTCCTCTGTTCGTCCAGCGTCGCCTCAAGAGCCAGATTCTTGCGATGCAGTTCCTGCACGGCGGCGGCGGAGTAAATAGTCAGGGGATAAGTGTCCACCTGAAGGATCGGGGAGCCGTCAGCCAGTTTTTCCCCGCTGCTTTTCACGTCGTCAGGGAAGACTTTGGCGAACTCCTGAGCGATGACGTTGAGATAGCGTTTGTCTTCAATGCCGGGATGCGCGGCGCGGTAGTCGTCGGTATAACGGAAGTCCACGAGGCGGACCAGATCGAGTTTTTCCAATGCGCCGGTGACCGGCTGGATTTCGATTTTGATGCGGCGGTCGGAATTGGACAGCCAGCTCCCGGCGGTAGATTTGCTGGCGTTGCCTTCGACCTCCAGCGCATTGGCCGCTGCGGTGCGCCTGATGCCGATCTTTTCGGTGAAGACGTTTTCCTGATCGAGGCGGGCGACCTGCGCGGAGATGAGGTCGGCACGCAGGGCGAGCGCATGAGAGGCGCCGGCGGCGATGGCGGTGACTTGTGTGGTGGCGGGCGGGACCTTCGTTTGCCCCTCGCTGTTGTCACCCCAGGTTACGATTGTGCCGTCGTTTTTGAGGGCCATGCTGAAGCTATAGCCGCCGGCGACTTTGCTGACACCAGTCAGGCCAGGCGGCACGGTGCTTTGGCCACCGAGGTTCCATCCCCATGCGACGACGGTGCCGTCACTTTTTACCGCGAGACTATGATAGGCGCCGGCGGCGATGGCGGCGACGCCGGTCAGTCCTGCCGGAATCGTCACCTGGCCGGAGTCGTTGCGGCCCCATGCCACGACTGTGCCGTCGGCCTTGAGGGCAAGGTTGTGGTCGTAGCCGCTGGCAATGGCGGTGACGGCAGTGGCGGCAGCGGGAACGGCGGTTTGGTTAAAGGTGTTGTCGCCCCACGCGGTAACGGTTCCGGTGGACCGCAGCACGAGGCTGTGTTTTTCTCCGGCTGAAACGCTGGTGGCATTGGTGATCACCCCGGGAACGGTGGCCTGACCATAAGTGTTATCGCCCCATGCCACGACGGTGTTGTCAGCCTTGCGGGCGAGGCAGTGATAAGGCCCGGCGGCGATGTGCGTGACATTGACGGCGGTGCCAGGGGCGGCGGGACCATTTCCAAGGGTGACGACGGTTCCGTTATCGAGCAGGACAAGGCTGTGGGTGCTGCCTGCAGCGATGGCGGCGACACTGGCGAGTGGCGGCAGTCTGGTCTGGCCGCCGCCGTTGTCGCCCCATGCGACCACGGGTTCGACCGGTGGTGCGATGACGCTGCTGAGCAGAACCTGATCGGCCTTTGCGGCCACGAGCGCATAGGGTGCGGAGGCGAGCCGCTGGTCGGGCGTGATTTGCTGAAAGCCGGTGGTGCCGTCATTGAACCAGACGCGCAGCCGGACATCTGCATTATCGAAGACGGTAACCGGCACTGCGGTCATGTTGGCTAGAGACGTATCACCGAGCAGGACGGCGTAGAGGCCCTTCGTAACCGTCAGGGAAACGGCGGCGGTGGGCTGCGAGCCCGCAGTACTGGAGCCGTTGTTGCTCCAGTAAGTGATAGTGCCGGTGCCGTTGACGAGGGCGAACTTGAACTGGCCGGTGCCTTCGAAGTTCACTCCATTGACGGCCATGCGGCCCTGGTGATTGATCAATGCAGGCACTGCGGAAGCCGGCGATGGCAGCAGCAGGCAGGCGGCAACGAAGGCCGCGCAACGAAGGAGTGAACGGAACAGGATCATGGCTTTGGTGAAGTGGGTGGGGGTGTCTGCGGAAGGCGACCGGCGGCGGCGGTTTGCGGTGCCGGGGCCGCGGGTTCGGGGGCTCCGGGGGCGAACCCGGTGCCGGACCCGGTGGCGTAGAGCGTGTTGCCTTTGCGGCTCCAGAGGAACACGAGGCTCCCGGTGGTGCCGCCGGTGTGAACGATGCAGCCGGAATTATCGGCCGGGAACCACGGGGGCGCGCCGTTGATTTTGGGTGCATCGGCATTCCCGACAGGATGAACGGAAAACGGGTTCTGATCGCGCAGCCATGATTTCAGCGCCGCGCCGGGCTCGACAGCGAGGAACCACTGCCAGTGGGCCACACCTTCAGCGTTGTCTTTGGTCCACTCACGGCGTTCGGCGTGGAGGATTTTGTCGCCCGGTGCCGGGCGACGCCAGAGGGCCCGTTTGAAGACCTCCTCCGGCGGCATCGTCGTCGCCAGCGTGCCTTCGTGCAGCGGGGCCGGATCTGATTTTTGCGACGATGCCGGACTCTCTCCGGAAGGAGACGCTTCATCGCGATGACAGCCGGTCAGTGCCGCCGGAATGACGAAGCATAAAATCAGAGCCACGAAGAAATTCCGAAGCGAAAATGGCGGGTGTGAAATCATGGCGGCGTTAGTGAGTTTGGTTTTCGGGCTTCGGATTTCCTTTGTCCTTCGACATTCGGGGTTGGCTCGTTCACAAAGTTGTTGCTCGCCTGTGTCGCTTCGCTCCGCTCGTCATTTCCGCTGCTAGTTACCGGAGTAGCTGTAGCTCCGGATGAAGATGCGGATATCCCGCACGGTCCTTGCGAAGCGATTGAGGCCTTCCTGCTCGTTGCTGAGCAGGGTGTAGGCGGGGATCACGATCTTCCAGCCGCTGTTCCAGACGCTGCGGCCGACGAGGCGGTGGCTGGTGAACTCGGTCGGGAGACCGCCAAGCAGGATCGAAGGATCCGCCACGGGCCGGAAGGCCTGGTGCTGGCGGATGACCCATGGCTTTTCAGACAGGGTGCCGTTGGCATTGAAGATTTGGGTACTGTTGAAGGCATTAGCCCCGATGTTGAACGGGAGCGGCATTGCCTGATCTTCGACAAGCCATGAGCGTTCGAACAGTTCGTTGCCGAGCGGCGGGGCATACATGTAATCGCTCCCGGTGGGGATCACGTAGAGCCACGGCGTGGCGGCAAGGGCGTTGGGATTGTCGAGGGCCGGGGGCGGGGTCTCGGGGTCGTCCACGGGGAGTTCACCGCTGGCGTATTCGTCCATGCCGACATAGCCCGGCAAGGCGATGCCGAGGCTCTGGATCTTAGTGGAGTAGTTGCTCGCCGTGAAGTTGTGGTCCCCGGCGGCCAGCGGACGGCCAAAGAAATTGAGCCCGTGTTTGATCGTGGTGCTGAACGGGATGATGATGCCCGGCACCGGCGTGCCGTCGGGCTTCTTCACATTACGGCAGGACGCGGCCACGTCAGGATCGGTCATGATATTCGCCTTGAAGAACTGCTCGAGCGTCTGCTGCCATGCTTCGTCATCGGAACCCGGGCCGGGAACATCGCGGATGCGGAAGTTTTCACCCCGCAGACTGAAGAGGGTGCTGTAGATCTCCGGGTTGTTGATGCCGAGGCGACCCTCGGCCTCTTCGTGGTCGGCGTGCATCTTGGCCATGGCGCCGGCGAGGCCGTTGTCGCCCAGCGAGCTGACGGTGGCAAAGACATCCCCGTCGCGCACATCGCCCAGCGAACGGCTGGCCACGATGCTGGAAATGAACGCCTGGCCCTCGGTGGTGCCGAGCAGTCCGGTCTCGTAGTCGTAGGCCTTCGCCGCCATATAGGTATAGCGGCTGGCAAGATTGAAGAGCGAGCGGTACTGCTCCAGGGCCTCATTGCGGAAGACACGGAAGGTCACGTCCTTGGTCCGGTAGCCCTGGACCACGGCAGCAGCCCGATTGCGGAAGGCGACCCGCTCTTCCTGAATGCGCTGGCCGCGGCCCAGAACGCTGAGCACGCGCTCGTTGGCGGCCTGGTAGGCGGCCAGCGGGTGGGCCAGCGCATACTCCTGGGTGGTGAGGTCGCGGTAGAGGTTTTCCAGTTCGTAGGCTTGCTGCTTCTCCTCAAGGCTGAAGCCGATGGCATCCAAACGGTGTTCGAGCGACATTTGCTCTCCGGCAATGTCCACATCCAGAAAACCGGCTTTTGCAGCGGTCCCCACGTACTCGAATTTGCCGATAGTGTAAGTAATAACGCCCGCCAAACCAAGAGCGCCGCGTAACGCCGAGGTCAGATCGTTGTCGATTCCGTTAACGACGGGCAGGAATTCCGCTGCGTTTTCCGAAAATGCCAGGGCACCATCGGCAATCACGTTGCTGGTCAAGGCCACAGTCTCGAGATTCTTCTGAAGACTCAGCAGAATCAGGATGGCATCCTGTGCGGAACTCTGTGCATCCAGGTGATCGGCATGAGCCTGGAGGGCCTCTTTCAGGAGATTGCCTTCGCGCAGGAATTTATGCTGGAGGACTTTCACATTATAGAGGCCATCCTTGACGTCGAGGAATGCACGATGGGCATCCAGGAGAGCGCCCTGCAATTCACCGGTCTCCGGACGTTTGCCCATCCCCGGCATCCAGACATCAGAATACTGGTTGAACTGGTTGGGGTAGGCAGTGACTTCGACCTCCCGCCTCACGGGGTTCCCGTTTTCGCTATAGACATCGTAGTCCCTGATGATCCCGTCGCCGTCGAGAGAGGGGATTTTGAACTCCCGGTCTGTGACCATCCAGATACGGAATTTGACGGTGTCGGCGACGGTCGTATCCACGAGGTTATTGGGCCGGTCCACGACAAACCACTGGGAGAGGTCAGGGCCGTAATAACCCTGGGCGTTTGGCTTGCCAGGGCCGACAGCACCTTCATAGGGACGGCCGTAGATTTCGATGAGCTGATTCCGGAAGGTGCGCTCCTGGTCCACGATGGCAGAGTTGTAGTCGTCCATCACATTTTCCTGGCTGCGGAGGCTGCGGGTCATGCGGGCCGCCTGCTGGAAGGCACCGGCGGCGTTGGTCACGGTCTTCATGGCACGCTCGCGGATCTGGTCGAAGTGGCCCATTCCCTGGACGGCATTGTCGCCGATGCCGGCCGTGGAGCCCACTTCGAGGAAGGTGGAATCGATGTCGAACTGGATCGCCCCGACATTTAGACCCAGCGGGTTGAGACGGGCGCTGGTATTGTCCACGGTGGTTTGGAACGAGGTCAGCGCAGTGGCCAGTTCGTTGAGTTCCGGCACGGTGGTGCGGTCAATTTTCTCAACACCGGTATTTTCGTTGTCCACGTCGGGCAGCATGGCATTGCCCACCAGCCAGTGATAATAAGCGCCCTGGGTGCTGCGGCTGGTCCACTCGTCGAGGCCCCAGTTGCGCTCCTCAACGGTATTAGGCGCCGTGGCGGTGTCGCGGTACTGGCTCCACCCGGGGGTGCCCTCCTGATATTGCTGCCGCATGGTCAAATCGCAAATCTGCTGGGCGGTCCGGGCGAGATTGGAGGCATCACCGGCGAATTTCCGTTCATCGACGAAGTCCACGGTCACGGCCTGGCCGAGCACGAGCACCGCTTCGGCACGGCGCTGCCACAAAAAGTTCGGATTGGCGAGAAGGCGATAATAGCCGGTGAGAGCGGTGAGGTAGTGGCCGTAGGCATCGCCGTGCCCCTGGGGGAACATGCGCTGGGCGTCGGCGGCGTCGATGACGCCGTCGGCTGTGCTGCTGCCGGCCTTTTCCTTGATGTTGTAATTGGTGGCGTAGAGGGCCTCACCGGCATTGATCCCGCCGGTAAAGTTCCAGTAGAGGCGGTGGTAGGCCGGGGCCACGTCCACGCGGGTGCCGGAGGCATCGCGGCCGCGGAGCAGGGCGAGTTCCTCCTCCAGCGAACTGCGGACCTGATTTTCAAACGAGAACCGGCTGGTGTTGATCTCCGTGGTCTCGTCAGGGTCGTC
>JANNVM010000153.1:0-6086 GCA_031414455.1 Verrucomicrobiota bacterium | reverse complement strand
CCGGACTGCCGCCGTCGCCGGAGCAGCTTGCAGCCTTTGTCAGCGACAGTGCGGCGGACGCTTACGAAAAGCTGGTCGATGCTCTCCTGGCCTCGCCGCGCTTTGGCGAACGCATGGCGCTCGACTGGATGGACGTCGCGCGCTTCGCGGACACATTCGGCTATCAGTCGGATCTCGGCTGCTTTGTCTGGCCGTGGCGTGACTGGGTGATCACCGCGTTCAATAAGAACCTGCCCTACGATCAGTTCGTCACCTGGCAAATCGCTGGCGATCTGTTGCCTGACGCCACGCAGGAGCAGCGCCTCGCCACCACCTTCAACCGCCTGCACCGCCAGACGCAGGAGGGCGGCTCCATTGAGGCGGAGTTCCGTCAGGAATACGTCTCCGACCGGGTCCACACCGCCGGCACGGCATTCCTCGGCCTGACGATGGAGTGCAGCAAATGCCACGACCACAAATACGACCCGCTGCCGCAGTCGAGCTATTACAGCCTGTGTGCGATGTTCGGAAAAATAGATGAATGCGGGCTCTATCCGTATTCGCTCGACGCCACGGCACCGGAACCTTCGATGCGATTGATGGACGCCGCGCAGGAAACGGAGGCGGCGAATCGCCGCGCCGGCCTGACCGCCGCCGCGAACGCGCTCCAGACCACTCTGGCCGGGCGCGCCGCGGCGTTTGAGCAATGGCTCGCGTCCACACCGGCGCTCTCACCGCCCGTGCCGTCGGACCATTTCCCGCTGGATGAAATCGTGGAAGGCAAACTCACCAACGCGGTGCCCAAAGCCGCTGCGGCTTCGATGTCCGGTGGCCAGCTTACGCCCGTGGACGGCGCGATGAAATTCGACGGCGACACCGTTCTGCAACTCGACGGCGTGAAAGGCATCACGCGGCACGAGCCGCTCACCGTTTCTCTGCGGCTGTTTTCACCGGACCGGAAAGAGCGCGCGCTCCTCCTGCACACCGGGCCGGGGATGTTTTCGCAAATGGCCGATGCGTCAGGGTTCGAATTGATGCTGGAGAATGGCAAACTGCGCTGGAGTTGTATTCACCTGTGGCCGGGCTGTGCGGTATCCGTGGAGACGAAGGATGATTTTCCGGTCGGGAAATGGGTGAGTGTCACCGTGACTTACGACGGCTCCTCGTCAGCAGCGGGCTTGAAGATCTACTACGACGGCAAACCCGTGGCCGCGCCACTGCTGCGCGATCACTTAAACAAAGGAATCACCACCGAAACGATGCGTCTCGGCGCGAGGCCGCGGGACGACCGGGGGTTCGCCAACGGACTGATGGATGACATCCGGGTTTTCCGTCAGGCGCTCTCGCCGCTGGAAGTCGCGGGATCGCTGGACGAAACGCTCAAGGCCGCCAAAGCCGGCGATGCTAAGGCGCTGGCGGCCGTGCGGGAGTATTTTCTGACGAGAGTGGATGAGGCAACCGCCACGGCGCGTCAGGCGGTGATCGCGGCACGGAAGAATCTTGAGGATGATTACCTTGCCCGCCTCCCGCGCATTATGGTGATGGAGGAAGCAAAGCAGCCGCGGCAGTTCCACGTGCTGACGCGCGGCGACTATGCCTCACCGGACCTGACAAAACCCGTGGAGCCGGCGCCCCCGGAAGCCATCATGCCGTTCCCGCCCAACGCTCCGAAGAACCGGCTCGGTCTCGCACAATGGATGACTGATGCGCAAAATCCCCTGACGTCCCGCGTGGCAGTGAACCGGCTGTGGATGCAGTGTTTCGGCAACGGCATCGTGACCACGCAGGAAAACTTCGGAATGCAGGGCGACGCGCCTTCCCATCAGGAACTGCTCGACACGCTGGCGTATGATTTCGCCCACACCGGCTGGGACGTGAAGCGTACGCTGCGGCGCATCGTGCTGAGTGCGGCGTTCCGGCAGTCGTCAGTAAATACGAAGGAGAAGCTCGAGAAGGATCCGAAGAACATGCTGCTGTCGCGCGGGCCGTCTTATCGTTTGTCAGGCGAAGCGATCCGTGATCAGGCGCTGCTCGCGGCAGGGTTGCTCGTGGAAAAGATCGGCGGGCCGAGTGTGAAACCCTGGCAGCCCGCGGGCGTGTGGTCGGAGGCCGGCGCTTCGGGTGGCGACTATCAGCCGGACACCGGCGAAGGGCTGCACCGGCGCAGTCTTTACACCTTCCGCAAACGCACCGCGCCGCCGCCAAGCATGCTGACGCTGGATGCGGGCAGCCGGGAAATCTGTCAGCCGCGACGGCTCACGACGAACACGCCGCTGCAGCCGCTCATCTTTTTGAATGATCAGAGCTTCTTTGAATGCGCGCGGGCGCTGGCCAAACGGGCTGTTAAGGAACAGCCGGATGCCGCGATGGAACGCGCGTTTCTGCTGCTCACCTCGCGTGCGCCGGCAGCGCCGGAACTGGAGGCGCTCCAGGCACTCCACGCGCAGCAGGTTTCAAACTACACCACTGACAAAGCCGCGGCCAAAGCCGTGTGCGGCGAGGAGAACCCCGCTCTCGCCGCGCTCACCATCATTTGCTCTACGCTACTCACCTCCGACGCGGCTATTACCAATCGCTGAACGACTATGAAACTCACTTACGATGATTTGATGCGCTCCACGCGCCGGCATTTTCTTGGCAGGGCGGGGCTTGGACTGGGCGCGATGGCCATGGCCGGGCTCACCAGGGCGGCAACACCGGGCGTGCTGGGAGCACTGCCGAAAGCCCCGCGGGCGAAGCGGGTGATTTATCTTTTCCAGGCGGGCGGGCCGTCGCACCTTGAGACCTTCGACTTCAAGCCGGTGCTGCGCGCCGGTCACGGGAAGGCGCTGCCGAAGGAGGTAATCGGCAATCAGCGGCTCTCCACAATGAGCGGGAATCAGAGCCTGCTGCCGATGGCGGGATCGTTCGCCAACTTCACGAAACACGGCGCGTGCGGCATGGAAATCGGCGACACTCTGCCCTTCACGCAGAAGATCGCGGACGAGATCTCGCTCATCCGCACGATGCACACGGAGGCGATCAATCACGATCCGGCGATCACGTTTTTTTGCTCGGGCAATCAAGTGCCCGGGCGGCCCTCGATGGGCGCGTGGGCGTCCTACGGGCTGGGAAGTCTGAACGACAACCTGCCGTCGTTCATTGTTCTGGTGTCGAAGAATGCCTCGCGCGATCAGCCGCTGTATTCCCGGCTGTGGGGCGCGGGATTCCTGCCGAGCGAGCATCAGGGTGTCCAGTTTCGCGCGGGGAAGGAGCCAGTGCTCTACCTGACAAACCCTGAAGGCGTGTCTCCCCACGTTCGCCGCGACATGCTTGACGCCCTTGGGAAACTGAACGGCTATCAGGCCGGGCAGCAGATGGACCCTGAGATTGAGGCGCGCGTGGCGCAGGCGGAGATGGCTTTCCGAATGCAGACGAGTGTGCCGGAGGCCACGGATCTGTCAGGAGAAACGGAGGAGACATTCCAACTTTACGGACCTGACAGCAAAACCCCGGGCACTTACGCCGCGAACTGCCTGCTCGCCCGCCGGCTCATCGAGCGCGACGTGCGCTTCATTCAGCTTTTCCATCAGGGCTGGGATCAGCACGGCGATGTGGTGGGCGGAATCACGCGGCAGTGTCAGCAGACGGATCAGGCATCGGCCGCACTGGTGATCGATCTGAAACGCCGTGGACTGCTCGACGACACGCTGGTGGTGTGGGGCGGAGAATTCGGCCGCACGCCGTATTGTCAGGGCAAGATTTCGGGCAACAACTACGGACGCGATCACCACCCGCGCTGCTTCAGCATCTGGCTCGCCGGCGGCGGCGTGAAGCCCGGCTATGTCCACGGCACCACGGATGACTACGGCTACAACATCGTGGACGGCGCGGTGCATGTCCATGACCTGCACGCAACCCTCCTGCATCTCCTCGGCGTGGACCATGAGAAGCTGATCTACAAATTCCAGGGCCGCTACTTCCGCCTCACCGATGTGGCGGGGCATGTGGTGAAGCCAGTTCTGGCGTAAGGGTGGAGCTTGCAATCCTTCGCGACGGCTGCACTCTCGGCCTGTTATGGCAGATCTCAATACCCTACGCGCCGCCCTCGCTGTTTCCCCTGACAATATCCCGCTGCTCCTGCTGTTTGCGCAGACGGCGCTCGATGAATGGGCCACGGAGGACGCGCGCGGAGCGTACGAGCGGGTGCTGAAACAGTCACCTTCGCACCGCGAGGCGGGCCTGGGGATGGCGCGGGCACTGTTCCACGAGGGCAAACCTTCGGAGGCGGCCGTGCGGCTGGAACGGCTCATCGCGACGCAGCCGGATTTCGCACCGGCGCTGGTGCTGATGGCACGGATTCACCTCAGTGAGGACAGCAGGACGGATGCAGTGGTGGCCTACCGCCGCGCCGTGGAGATGGACAAGTCGGTCATGGATGAAGGACTGGCGAAGGAACTGGGACTCGATCCGTCAGGGCGTGAACCCGGCGACACCCGGCGCGTAGAGGTTCACGGTTCCAGTGGAGCGGGCTTCTCCGCCGCTGCGGCGTACAGCGATGAGGACGAACCGGACCGCCCGGGCGTGCCACCGAATCTGGAGAAACTGGTGGAGCGGCCGAAACAGAAATTCGAGGACGTGGGCGGCATGGAGGCCCTGAAGGAGCAGATCCGCATGAAGATTCTCTATCCGATGCAAAACCCGGATCTGTTTCGCGCCTACGGCAAAACGATCGGCGGCGGAGTGCTGCTCTACGGTCCGCCGGGCTGTGGAAAGACGCTGATCAGCCGCGCCACGGCGGGTGAAATCAAAGCGACGTTCTACTGCATCGGGCTGCATGAGATTCTCGATATGTGGATTGGTGCCAGTGAGAAAAACCTGCACGCCGTTTTCGAGAGCGCGCGCCGCAACGCGCCAAGTGTGTTGTTCTTCGACGAAATTGATGCGCTGGCCGCGGACCGGAAGGATTTGAAGCAATCGGCGGGTCGCACGGTGATCAATCAGTTCCTCGCCGAGATGGATGGCGGTGTGAGCAACAATGACGGCGTGCTCATTCTCGGCGCGACCAATGCGCCATGGCATATTGACCCTGCATTCAAGCGTCCGGGCCGCTTCGACCGCACCATCTTCGTGCCGCCGCCGGACGACGAGGCGCGGGAGGCGATCATCAGTGTCATGGCACGCGGCAAACCGGTGTCCGAACTGGATGCAAAGTCGCTGGCCAAGAAGACGCGGAATTTTTCCGGTGCCGACATCAAGGCGATGTATGACACCGCCACGGAGATCGCGCTCACTGCGGCGATGAAGGAAGGCCGCATGGTCCCGATCACCACCAAACTTCTGGCGAAAGCGGCGGGCGATTTGAAGCCCTCGACGCTGGCCTGGTTTGAGAGTGCCAAAAACTACGCACTCTACGCCAACCAGGGCGGATTCTACGACGAAGTCCTCACTCATCTGGGCATCAAAAAGTAACGGCCCATGGACCCGCAGCAAAATGCCCGCATCACTGTCCTGCTCCAGCAGGGCCGTTATCCCGACGCCGAAGCCGCTCTCCGTGATGTCCTCGCGCAGAATCCCGACAACGCTCATGCACTGATGCTCATGGCCATTGTGCTCTATCGCATGGACCGGGACGAGGACGCCCTCGGTGCCATCAATGTGGCGCTGCGCATGGAGCCTGACTCAGACCGGATTCATGCCTGGATGGCCCGCATCCTCCTCGCACTGAACCGTCACGCGGAGGCCATGAGGTCCGCACAGCGCGCCCTCGAACTGGATGCGTCCGACCCCTTCAACTGGACGGCAAAAGGAGCGGTCCATGCGGATCGCCGGCAATGGAGCGAATCCGAGGAGTGCGCGCGCGAAGCCCTGGAACTGGACGCCGACGATGAGAACGCGCACAATCTGCTCTCCCAAACGCTGCTCTATCAGGGCAAGGCCAGTGAAAACGAGGGCAACATCGTCAGTCGCCTCGCCGGTGATCCGGATAATCCGCTGGCACACTGCAATGCCGGCTATGCCGCGCTCCGCCGCGGCGATCACCGCAAGGCCTCTGAGCACTTCGCCGCAGCGCTGCGGCTGGACGCCTCCATGGAAATGGCGCGCGACGGGCTCATTGAGAGTTTTCG
>JANNVM010000152.1:0-4123 GCA_031414455.1 Verrucomicrobiota bacterium | reverse complement strand
GTGGTGTGATACTTCCACCGCGGCGGAGTGCGATGCGCTGGCGGAAGCGTTCGGCGGGGCAGGGGGGCTCATCGAAAAAGCGGGCAATGCGGTGCCGCCCGGTTTTACCGCGCCAAAGATCCTCTGGCTGAAACGAAACGAGCCCGACAACTTCGCCAAAACGAAATCAGTGCTGCTGCCGCACGATTATCTCAACTTTTACCTTACCGGAGTGAAGCGCATGGAGTACGGCGATGCTTCGGGCACGGGTCTTCTCAACATTCGCACGCGGCAGTGGCAGCGGGAGTTCATTGATTTCATTGACCCGCGGGTGAACGACATGCTGCCTCCGCTGGGCTCGTCGCTGGAGCGGCACGGGGAGTTGCGGGAGGAGTTGCGTCAGCGCTGGGGCCTGCCCGCAGGCGTGGTCGTCAGCGCGGGCGGCGGTGATAACATGATGGGGGCCATCGGCACGGGGAACGTTTCGCCAGGCGTGGTCACCGTGAGCCTCGGCACCAGCGGCACGCTCTTCGCCTGCTCGGACAAGCCGGTGATTGACCCGAAAGGCGAGGTCGCCGCTTTCTGCGACAGCGCGGACCAGTGGATGCCGCTCGTCTGCACGATGAATGTCACGGTCCTCACAGAACAGGTGCGTGAGGTCTTCGGCTGGGAGATTCCGAAACTGGAGCAGCACATCCAGTCGGCACCCGCCGGAGCGGACGGACTGGTCTTTCTTCCCTATCTGAACGGCGAACGCACGCCGAACCTGCCCAAAGGCACCGGCGTGCTCTACGGGCTGCGCACGGATAACATGACACCGGCCCACATGGCCCGCGCGGCGGTGGAGGGTGTCACCGTCGGACTCGCCTACGGCCTGACACGATTCAAGGAACTCGGCCTGGCACCTTCCGAAATCCGGCTCACCGGCGGCGGCAGCCGCAGTGCGGCATGGCGGCAGATCGTGGCGGATGTCTTCGGGGTGCCGGTGGTGACGCTGAGCACCGCGGAGGGTGCAGGACTCGGCGCGGCCATTCAGGCGGCCTTCGTTGTGCTCACGGAGTCCGGCACGGCAACCACAATGAGCGCGCTTTGCGCGCAACTCGTGCAACTTGATGATTCCACCCGCTGTGCGCCGGATGCCGGACGTCACGCGATCTACGCGGAGCAACTCGTGCGGCAGACGGGGCTCACCCGCGCGCTGCAATCCGCCGGCTGGCTCTGATGTTATGACGCCCGACGCTGCCGCCGGTAAACGTTCCACCCATCCCACGGGAAAGCAGCCGCGCTTCACCGCCGTGTCTGACACCTCGGGCAAGGCGCGGCTCTACAGCTTTGTCATCGCCTGGGCGATCCGGCTCTATTGTCTTACGCTGCGCTTCCGCATTGATGACCGGGGTGGCATGCACTCATTGAGCAAACCGGTAATTTGGGCCATCTGGCACAACCGGCTGTTTCCGCTGCCGGTCATTTACCTGCGTATCGCGAGGGACCGGTGTCTCAGCGGCCTCACCAGTCCGAGCACTGACGGGGCCATTCTCTCGGCGGTGTTGCGGCGCTTCGGCATTCAGAGCGTGCGCGGTTCCTCCAACAAACGCGCCGCGCAGTCGCTCGTGGAATGCCGCCGCCGTCTCTTGTCAGGCTCCGATCTCGCCATTACCCCAGACGGGCCGCGCGGTCCCCGATGCGTGGCGGCACCTGGCGTCGTGCAACTGGCCCGCCTGACGAATTGTCCACTCATGCCGGTAAAGGTGGACTACTCCAGCAAGTGGCAGCTCAAGTCATGGGACCGTTTCCAGATTCCCCGGCCGTTTGCCCGCGTGACGATCACCGTGCTGCCGCCGATGACAATCGGCGACGGCCCTATTGAAGACGATTGCCGGCGGATCGAGGAGTTGCTCGGCGTTGACCCGGAAAACCCGCCGCCGTCATGAAACGCTGGATCCAGAGGTTCGCCTGCGCCTTCCGCGGGTTGGGCCACCTGTTGACGCATGAGCCCAGCGGCCGCGTCCACGCCGTATGCGCCGCGGCCGTCGTGGCGATGGCGGTCTGGCTGCGTGTCTCCGCCCTGGAAGGGGCCGTGCTTTCCCTTGCCGTCGGCGCGGTCATTGCCGCCGAGGCCCTGAACAGCGCCATCGAACGCCTCGCCGACCGCCTCACCACCGATCGCGAGGAATCCATTCGCCTGCTCAAGGACGCTGCCGCCGGCGGAGTGCTGGCCTCCGCGATCGGTGCCGCCCTTGCGGCGCTCGCGATATTCGGCCCAAAGCTGCTGGCCCTCCTTTGATTTGATAGCCGGGGCGGGAATTCTCCTGCCGGCACGAACATTTCAGAAGTCGAAAATTCCATTGACACTCCAGGGGCGGCCTCTACGATCCGCGGCGCTCTGCGGACAGACGACTCAGCTGGCACCACTGGATGGAATCCTGCGCTCTCTTGATAACTATGAGAGCGGGGAAAACCGGACAGCGGTGCCGGAATCGTTTTTTCCGGCGGGTGGTATGGAGACGGAACAGGCCGTTTCATGGAAGTCCGGGCAACCGGGCGGCTCCCGTGAAGCGGCGTTTTTTGTCTCTACACTCCGACAGGCAGCGTGCTCGTGTAGCTCAGTGGTAGAGCACTTCCTTGGTAAGGAAGAGGTCGCGGGTTCAATCCCCGCCACGAGCTCCATCAGACGCATCCCTATTCTTCATCCCACACACTCCCACCAACTAACACACAGACATCATGGCCAAGGACCAATTCCAGCGCACTAAACCCCACGTCAACGTCGGCACTATCGGCCACGTGGATCACGGCAAGACCACTCTCACCGCGGCGATCACTTCCGTACTCGCCGAAAAGGGATTCGCCCAGGCGAAGAAGTATGACGAAATTGATGCCGCTCCGGAGGAAAAGGCCCGCGGTATTACCATCAACACCGCTCACGTCGAATACGAAACCGAGAACCGGCACTATGCCCACGTGGACTGTCCGGGACACGCTGACTATGTGAAGAACATGATCACCGGTGCCGCGCAGATGGACGGCGGCATTCTCGTCGTTTCCGCCGCTGACGGCCCCATGCCCCAGACCCGTGAGCACATCCTGCTCGCCCGTCAGGTCGGCGTGCCGGCGCTCGTCGTGTTCATGAATAAAGTGGACATGGTGGACGACCAGGAACTTCTCGATCTCGTCGAGATGGAAATCCGGGATCTGCTCTCCAGCTATGAATACCCCGGCGACGACATCCCCATTACCAAAGGCTCGGCTCTGAAGGCCCTCGAAGGCGATCCCGTCCACAAAGCGAATATCCTCAAACTGATGGAATCGGTGGACAGCTACATCCCGCTGCCGGAGCGCCCGATTGATCAGCCGTTCCTCATGCCGGTGGAAGACGTGTTCGCCATTGAAGGCCGGGGAACCGTCGTCACGGGCCGGGTCGAGCGCGGTATCGTCAAGAAGATGGAGGAAGTCGAAATCATTGGCTTCAAGGACACCGTCAAAACGACCGTGACCGACATCGAAATGTTCCGCAAACTGCTCGACGAAGGCCGGGCCGGGGACAACTGCGGTCTCCTCCTCCGCGGTGTGAAGAAAGACGACATCGAGCGCGGCCAGGTTCTGGCCAAGCCCGGTTCTGTGAAGCCCCACAAGCACTTCAAGGCTGAAGTCTATGTCCTCTCCAAGGAAGAGGGCGGCCGTCACACGCCGTTCTTCAACAACTACCGCCCGCAGTTCTACCTCCGCACCACGGACGTGACCGGCAGCATCAAACTCCCGGAAGGCGTGGAAATGGTGATGCCCGGCGACAACATCCAGATGGAAGTCGAGTTGCTGACCCCGATCGCCCTCGAGAAGACGATGCGCTTCGCTATCCGTGAGGGTGGCCGCACCGTCGGAGCGGGCCGCGTCAGCGAGATCATCGCCTAAGCCGGATCGCCGGATCAGAATTATAGAAGCAGGGAGGCGGAAACGCTTCCCTGCTTTTTTCGTTTCAGGGCAGTGTCACTTTTTGAGTATTGGCTGGAGAACCGCAGCGCGGGCATGGCGGCAGGCTCAGACATCCTGACATCTGCCTGACGTCCATGCGGTGTTCAGGAAACGGGATGAGCCGCAGGCTCCAGGCGGCGGAGCCGCTTTGGACTGCGGAGACTTGTCTCCGCTT
>JANNVM010000151.1:0-2945 GCA_031414455.1 Verrucomicrobiota bacterium | reverse complement strand
CGAGGTGGGGCGAGGCTGCGCCCGAGCCGACCTTTCCACGGGCGGAGGGGGCGCGGAACCGGGAGTGGTCGTCAGGGAGCGGGTTCATGCCGGGAGCCAATCTGTTGCGCCCCGGCTGCGGGCGAAGACTCTGACCGTTGGCTCCCGCCGCGGGGCTGCGGCATGCCGTCCACGCCGACTCCGCGCCGCCCGGCGCTGTGGCGCCGGCCTGCTCAAAGTGGGACAACCAGCAGCTTGTCCCTACCAGGTTGAATGGGACTGCGTCCCGGCCATACCACGGTTTACGCCTTGGGTGCAAGGCGCGGGCGTTTGGAGTTCGCGCGGGCGGCGAAGGCCCGGTTCTCTCCGCGAAAAGCTGCGGTGCCCGCAGCAGTCCAAAGCCTTCGGCGATCACGCGGCGGCAACGATCCTTGAATGCCGCAGGCCCTGGACTGCGCCATGCATTGCCGCTTTTCTCAGGAGGCGTCCGATGACCAGGAAGTTTAATGAGAGTCTTCATGTTAGTTTCCCTTTCTTTTCTTTGGTTTGTTTCTTTACTGCTAATCATTTCCCGTCCGCGGCGGGCTCGACTTCCACCAGCGTCACGCTACCGAGGTAGAGGGCAGAACCGCCTCCGGCGGTGTTATGCACGGAGATGGCGATTGTGTGGGCTCCGGAGGCGAGGGTTCCGGGAAGTGGAAGGCGATGGACCACGCCTTCGTTTTCAACTCCCGTGCCCTTGATTGAGTGGAGGAGATAGGCCTCCTCGCCGTCTTCGACGTTGTCGCGGAGGACTTCCTTGCCGTCGAGATACACGATGATCCCGTCGTCGCGCTGGCAGCGGAGTTCGAGGTGCTTGTGCTCCGTGTCAGTGGTAAACGCGTGACGGAAGTAGGCGGTGTGACGGTGGGCCCCGTTTTCAGGCCTCCCGATGTCTACACCGTCGAACACATCACCATAGCCGAACCCGCCGGCGAGGCCACCCTTGTCGCGGCCAACTGTCCATTGGGAATCATCGAAGCCGGGAAGCGCGAATGTCTTGTGAAAATCAGGCACGGATTCCGCCGGGTCTTTTCCGTCAGTGGGGTGGAGCCATTTCCATTCGGCGTCTGCGGCCACAAGAGTGGCGCCCACGGCAGGAAAACCGGCGATGTCGGGCAGCTGCATCTGCTTTCTTAAAGTGAGCACCTCATCGCGCAGCCTGAGCGCCTCGTCCCTGCGGCCGGCGCGGCTCCAGGCTCTTGCCAGGTTAGACATTGCATCGAGCGTGTCGGGACTTTCCGGGCCTCTCACTTTGCGCCAGAGCGCCACCAATTCTTCACGCAGTTTGAGCGCGTCGCGGTGCCGGTCGGCCTGATAGTAGGAATCGGCCAGGTCCCCCATCGCATCGAGCGTCTTCGGCCGCTCCGGGCCTCCGAGCTTGCGGCTGAGCGCCAGCGCCTCCTCGCGGAGATTGAGCGCCTCGTCCCGGCGGGTGGCATACCAGTAGGAAAGGGCCAGTTCGCGCATCGCCTCGAGCGTGTCGGGATGCTCCGGGCCGGAGGTGCTGCGGTAGTAGTCCAGGGCCTTCTCCTGCAGCGGGATGGCGTCGGGCATCAACCCCAGAGCATAGTAGGTCCGGCCCATGGTGGCCTGGAGTTTCGCCTGGCGGGCCGGCTGGCTAGCAAGGTCGGTGTCGAGCTTCTTTGCGGCGATGCCGAGCAGTTCGGCGACGGTGAGGGTGGCACCGTTGCGCGCCGGGTCGGGACTCTGGAGAACGTCGGTTAGGAAGGTGGAGACGGCCTCCGCCTCCTGCAGGGCGGCGGCCTTGGAGTCGCGTTCGGTCTGGGCGGCGAGGCGCTGTTCCTTTTCGGCATCTCTCGCCCTGTTGGCTTCGATCGCCTGCCAGGTGCTCACGGTCGCTCCGGCGATGAGAGACACTGCGACTACTGCCGCCGCCGTGAACGCCGCCTTGTTGCGTTGAAATGCCTTTTGCAGACGATAGACCTTCGAGGCCGGGCGGGCCATTATTGGCTCGTCAGCCAGGTGCCGGCGGATGTCGGCGGAGAGTGCGTTGGCCGTTTCGTAGCGGCGGGTGCGGTCTTTCTCGAGCGCCTTCATCACGATCCAGTCCAGATCACTCGGAAGTGGCGAGTGATGAGTGACTGGTGGCGAGTGAGAACCGGATGGGGCACTTTGCGTCAGGCGCACGCTCGGCCTTGGCGGTTCTACTTCCCGGATGATACGCCGCATTTCATCGTAGCTGGCGGCTTGCAGGGTCTTTGGATCAAAGGCGGGGCGGCCGGTCAGCAGTTCGTAAAGCAGCATCCCAAGGCTGTAGATGTCCGAGCGGGTGTCGATGTCTGACGCCCCCATCGCCGCCTGCTCGGGGGACATGTAAACCGGGGTGCCGACGAATTGCTCGAAGCGGGTGAAGAGGGTCTTGTCGGTGAGTTTTTGCTCGATGGCCTTGGCGATGCCGAAGTCGATGACCTTTGGCACCGGGTGGCCGTCATGCTCAGCGACAAGCACGTTCGAGGGCTTGAGGTCGCGGTGGATGATGCCTTTCTGGTGCGCATGCTGCACGGCCTGGCAGACGGCGATGAAGAGCCGGAGCCGATCCGCGGTCGGCAGGCTGGCCTGGTCGCAGTAGTCGGTGATCTTGATCCCGCGGACCAATTCCATGACGAAAAAGGGCCGCCCAAACGGCGTCGCGCCCGCGTCGAAGACCTTCGCGATATTCGGATGCTCCATCATCGCCAGCGCCTGCCGCTCCTGCTCAAAACGCGCGATGACTTCCTTCGTGTCCATGCCGAGCTTGATGATCTTGAGCGCGACGCGACGCCGCACGGGCTGCTCCTGCTCCGCCAGCCACACCGAGCCGAAGCCGCCCTGGCCGATCTTCTCGAGCAACTTGTAATTGGCGATCCGCTCGCCCTCCTCCTCGGGCTTCAGCCGCGCGAACTCCGCCTCCATCTCGGGAGAAG
>JANNVM010000150.1:0-1853 GCA_031414455.1 Verrucomicrobiota bacterium | reverse complement strand
CATCAGCGCCGCCGCCTGCATGAGAAACGCAAGGGGGGCGGTGAATGCTCCCAGGAGCGACAGCCGGTAGGCACTGCCGACGACAAAATAGAACAGCACCATCGCCCAGCCGGTGAATGTCATCAGCTCGAACGGATTCGTAATGGGACACCGCCCCAGTTCCTGTCCCCGCCAGTAGAGAAACAAACTCTGGCAAACAAACCCGCCGGCAATAAGCCCGAATGCCGTCCAGGAATGCCGGTACGCACCGCGCCGCAGGGAGAGGAACGCGTCAACGAACCCTCCCAGAAACAAAACGGTCGCCACCACGAGGGCAGTTTTTTCCGGTGTCATAGAGTGAAAATGGAAATGCCAGTCAGGCGACCGGCGGGCCATCCTGGGACCACTCCGGCGAATTGCAACCCGGCGGGCACACGCTCCCGGAAGTCCGGCTAAACGCTCTCCAGAAAGCGCCGGTAGAAGGCAACGCCTTCCTCCAGTTGTGCGACGCTGACCCATTCGTCGGCGGTGTGGGCCTGGGCAATGTCGCCGGGGCCGGCGGCGACCGAAGGGATGCCGGCCTCGGCGAGCCAGAGGGCGTCGCAGAACCACGTCGCTCCCGTCAGGCCGTGGCCGGCGGCGGCGAGCTTCTTCACAAACGGATTGTTGGCGGGAGTTTCCAGCGGCGCACAGACCGGGTCGGCATCCATGGTGACGATGAAGCCCTGTTTTTCGAGAAATTCAGTCAGCATTTCCTGAATGCCGGCGCGATGGATGCCTGGCGTGAAACGGAGATCAAGCCAGATCGTGCAGGAGTCAGGCACAATGTTCGTGCGCGAGCCGCCGCGGATCATGCCGATGTTAAGCGTGCTGTCGCCGAGCACGGGGTGGCGGAATTCCGGCGCGGCGAGCAGGCGGCGGAAGGGTCCGTCGAGGGCTTCGATTACGGGCATCATCTTGAGCACCGCATTGTCGCCGCGCTCGGGCGTGGAGCCGTGGACCGCGTGACCGGCCGTGCTGAGGCGCAGCCACCACGAGCCTTTGTGCGTGTGAACGACCGCACAGCCGGTGGGTTCGCCAACGAGCCCGAAATCATAACCGGGGTGATGTTTCGCAAAATGTCGCGAGCCCCACTGGCAGGTTTCTTCGCCCATGAATCCGGCGAACGTAATCTCCCCACCGAGGCGCGGCAGGTTCTCCCCGATTTCCTCCAGCGCAGCGAGCATCGCCGCCATGGTGCCCTTGGTGTCACAGGCCCCGCGGCCATAAATACGGCCGTCGCGCAGTTCCGCGCCGAAAGGATCTATCGTCATGCCGGCGACACTCACGGTGTCGGTGTGCGGGCCGAGTACGATGCGCGGTTTGCCAGGCTTATCAGTTGGAAAGCGGGCGATGACATTCGGGCGACCGGGCAGGACTTCTTCATGCACGACCTCCGCACCGAGCTTCCGGCAGAATTCGCCGGCGTATTCCGCGCAGACTTTCTCACCGGTGCGGTCGGTGCCGGTTTCACCGTCGGGATTCACACTGGGGATGGCGACGAGGTCGCGGCAGATCTGGACAACACGGGATGACATGCGGCGGAATGAATTGGAGATTGAACAGAAGGCAACGAAGGAAGCGAAGGACGTGAAGACTCTTGGCAGTGCCCACAGGTGGTGCTTGGTATAGGGACTCATGCCCCGTCCATCCCGCATCACCGACCCCCGGCAGCTCGCTCAGGCGCGCCGGCACCAGCACACGGATTACACCAAAGCCGCCAAGACCGGCGACGAGGATGATCTCAAGGAAATCCTCGCACGCACGCCCATCCCGCTGCTGCTCATTCTCGATCAGGTGACCGACCCTCACAATCTCGGCGCCTGCCTGCGCAC
>JANNVM010000149.1:0-3390 GCA_031414455.1 Verrucomicrobiota bacterium | reverse complement strand
GGTGCAGCCTTCGTCATCGGGTTTCTGGCGGAGCGGGTGGAACTGCAGAACTGTCTCGTGGCCGACAATCCGGAAGCCGGTGCCCCGCACGCCTCGGGCCTTCTTGGCACCTGGACGGATGGTGGGGGAAATACGATCGGTGGCGACGCGAATCTCGGTGCTCTCGCAGACAACGGCGGACCGACCCAAACGTTGTTGCCGCTGGGGCGCAGCCCGGCCATCAATGCCGGTCGCGCCAGTGACCTGTTTGTTGATGCCCGCGGTCTATCCCGGCAGGCGGGGCCTAAGCCTGATGCCGGTGCCGTGGAAACGGGTGCCGCCGCGCCCGCCGATGCGGATGCGGATCAACTCCCGGATACGTGGGAGCATTTTCATGGAATGAATCCGGCCAACCCCGCGGACGCGGCGTCCGACGCCGACGGAGACGGCCAGCCTGCGCGGGCGGAATTCACCAGTCGGACTGATCCGGTCGATTCGAAATCCGTATTCCGGATCGAGAGCATCACTCCCGTAACTGACGTCGCCGTTACGCCGGCCCTTTTCCTGCAATTGAGGCACTTCCCTGGCGTAATGTTTCACATGGAATCATCCACCGATCTTCGTCAGTGGAACCTTGCTCCGGGCTCAATTCGCCCGTCCGGAAGACAGAATGGTTATCAGATGCTGGGCTTTGAGGCCCGGGGCGAGGCATTACGTTCCTACTACCGCGTGGCAGTGAAAGAGGATCCTTTCGATTGATGAAAACACCTGATAGACCAGCCTCGGCCGATGCGCCCTGATGGGGATGACGTGGCGAAGTTGAGGTTGATCGGGCTCCGCTGTTTTATGAATCTCCTGGCGTAAACACTTCCGCCATTACGTTCTCCCGGTGTGCAAAAATCCTCTCCAATTGCGGTCGAATCAGCCACGGATGCACCATTGTCCCCAATGGCCCGAACGGAGGCGTGTAAGTGACGCGATCCTCCATTTCTACGAGCCCGTCCGACAGGGGGCGAAACCAATGTTCGTGATGCCACAGGGCATACGGCCCGTGCCGTTGCTCATCCACGAAATACTCCCCTTTGCGCACCTGGGTAATTTCAGTGAGCCATTTCAGCGGGATGCCCAGCAGCGGACGCACGCGATACTCAATCATCAGACCGGCATAAATGTGCTTCGGCACTTCACTCACGACCTGGAATCCCAGCTCCGGCGGCGTAATGCGGGCGAGATTCCCCGGATCGGAAAAGAATTCCCAGGCTTTTACCGGAGTAGTGTGGAGAACAGCGGTGCGGTGAAGGGTGTGAATAGCCATGAGCGGGAGTAATACGCATCCGGGAGCGCGCCGGATTCGCCGGCGCGCTCCCGCATTTCGCAGGCAGGCCTTTCGGGTGCCGCTCAGGGCACGACGGTGACACTCATTCGCAGGTAACGGCGGGCGGTGCTGCTCATGGCAGCGCTGTCTTTGACCGTCACTCGCGTCAGTCCGCCGGGGCCGGCTCCGATGGTGACGGTGCCGGCGGGGAGAATCACGCCTCCGGCGCTGGTCCAGTCTGCAGAGGCGGGAGACTTCTTCGCGATGGTGCTCCAGCCGGTGAGATTGCTGCCGGCCTGGACGTCATAAGTGACGCCAGGGCAACCGTGGCCGCCGGCGAGGGCGGTCGTCGGCAGATCGAAGGTAATGGTGACGTGCCTGTCGCCGCTGGTGCCGGCGGCGGGGAGGCGGTCCGCCCCGTGGGGCGGGGCCGCGGAGCGCGGGTTGGTGTTGAGTGAGAACTCCAGGGCGTTTGTTAGACTATCGAAGTCGGTATCAAGAAGGATGTCGGCCATGGTGAGGCTGTTGACAGCGAGCCACGCGTTGAGTCCATCGGGGTGAGGATCGGAACCGGGAACCCAACTGTCGGGGGTGCCGTAGAGTTGCGCGGCGGCGCCCCAACTGTCGCGATCGTCGAAATCTTCGATGCCGGTGGTGTTGCTCAGGAGCTGGAGGCTGAAGCCGGTGGCGTTGGTCGCATACCATGTGCTCTCGTAGCGGAAGCACAGCACGTTCGCGTCCCATGGGGCGGGGAGGCGGAGTGCGAGTTGTTCGCCGTTGTTGTCGAGCGAGCCCGCGTAGGTGCCTGCGACATTGAGATTACTGCCATAACGGCCTTCAAAGGACGTCAGGTTGCGCACGAGCACGATCTCCGCACCGGGCGCGAGGGACACATTGCCAAACGTGAAGTCTATGCCGTCATGGAAGACGATTCCGCTGAGGTCGAGGGTGACGCCGCCGGTATTGGTGAGTTCGATGAATTCGAAGTTATTCCCGCCGGCGGGGTTGTACATGATCTCGGTGATGCGCAGGCTGTTCAGAATGTTGACGGCATTGGCGTAGCCGGGATCACTGGTGCCATTGGCGGCGCCGCCGGTGGCGAGAGTGAAGAAGTCATAGCCGCCAGTGCCGCCGGTGGCGACCCGGCCCTGACTGACGTCCTGGATTTGCGGGAAGTATCGCACGTTGTCCTGCGGGGCACCGGTGGCGGAGAAGAGGAGGAGTTCCTCTGTCAGGCCATCCATCTTGAATGATGTGTGGTTCGCACCCGCGGAAGTATTGCCGTCGGCGATGAGTTTTACGAATCCATTGCCTGCGATGAAGCTGAGCGGCGGGAAGGCAGTGTGCATGCCGAAGCGCGCATCGGTGAGGACCATGCCGCTGAGGCTGGCGGGGAAGGCGGCGAGGTTGGCGAGTTCGACCCAGTCCTCTTTGTAACGGATGCCGCCGGCGGAGAGCCATTCGTTGATGATGATCTGCGAGGAGTCGCTGATGCGGGCGGCGGAGTTCGGCGCATTGCCGATGGTGGGATTCGCGAGGGACCACGCGACCGGGGCACCGACGCGGGCGAGAGAATAGCCGGCGGGCAATGGACCGAAGACGATGGAGTCGCGCAGCGTGTTGGCGGCATCGAAGAGGTAGAGTTCATCGCCATCGTTATCGAGTTGGAATGCGACGAGGTTCACCGTCAGCAGTGCCCCTGAGGCCAGTGAACCGGTCAAAGGCTGCTCGCCGGGCGTCAGCGCATCGTCGCTGATGCTCCAGCCGGTCAAATCGACGGGTGCCGCGCTGCGGCTGACGAGTTCCGCCTGCTGCGAAGGATCGGCCTGGACTTCGCTGATCATGACGAGTGGCAGGGTGGTATCCACAGCCCACGTGCGCTCGGTGGGAGTGAACTGCGGCGCGCTGTCGTAGAGGCGGGCGGGGTCGGCGTCCTGCCAGTTGCCGGCCATGTCCTGACCGAGGACCTGGAGCGTGTGCGGTCCGGCGGTGAGTCCGGTCAGGGCGAGGGTGGCCTGGCGCACCGTGGGTGTCGCGCCGCGCGGGAGCAGACCGCCGCTGCCGATCTGAATGGAGGCACTCCATGCGCCACCGTC
>JANNVM010000148.1:0-4251 GCA_031414455.1 Verrucomicrobiota bacterium | reverse complement strand
GTGCTGCCGGTGGCGGGTGTCAGCCCGGTGCTGAGCGCGCCGCTGCACATTGCGCTGGCCATGCGGTCCATCCGCCGTCATGCGGACGCGGCCCTGCTCTTCAGTAATGATCATCTCCTCACTCAGGCGGAAAAATTCTGGCTGATAATGGCCCCGGGTTATGCCGAAGCGAATCTGCTCATCGCGGAATGCCTCACGGCGCTAACCGCCCCGCTGCGCTTCGGCGGAAGTGATGCGCCGCCGGCGGACCTCGCGGAGATTATCAGATGCTTTCTGTCAGGACCGGCCGGCGGGATCCCGGTCATCACCGGAGAGTGCCGTCCGCTGGCGGCCCTGACAGATCGGCGGCTGAAGACGATCACGCTGCCGTGGCTGATGCAGCGTGCGCTGCACGGAGCATCGTTTGTGGATAGAGAAGCCGCGGGCATCGCGCTGTTTCTGCGCGTGCGGTTGCTGCCCGGCGATGAATTTATCACCACGGCCGAGCCGCCCGCCGTTTCCCTCACCGGACGCACCGTCCCGGGGCTTCACGAATCGGCATCAGTCTTTGCGCCGTCGCCCGTGATTCGCCGCACGCTCCGGCGCCTCGCCCGCCAGGCGCGTGAGGTTCTGGCGACGGAAAATGCGGAGGCATCGTGCCGGGAACTGGGGGTGAGCGCAGAGGAAATGCGCGCGGCGGTTCAGGAAATGGACCGCTGAGCGCCGGGCTTCCCCCGCCAAATCAGGGCTTACGCATGAACGGTAACGCAGCCGTCCCGGCTGCCGTTTCGCAGTGCCTCTGGCCTGCCTTCTCCACCGGGATCCGTGCGGGCGGCAGGCTGGAAGCACTGCGCAACGGCAGGCCAGAGGCCTGCGCCACGAATTCAGGCGTAAGCCCTGCCCGCCAAATCCCGCAGGGACATTCCGGTTGCAATCGCCGGGCGGGGCGCGGATGCAAAGCGTTGACCACGCCCCTCTCAGAACCATGAAAAAGCCCGCTGCTTTCCTCCTCCTCGCCCTCACTCTCGGCCTCAACATCGGCTGCGAGCAGCAAAGCTACGAGGAATCGAAAATGTTTAATCAGTCCGCCAAACCCGGCGGCCATGGCCATGATGCCGCCGCCGAACACGATGTGGCCAAGCCCGCTGCCGGCGAACACGAAGCCCCAAAACACTAATCTCGCTCCGCTGCGCGGAGTCCGGATTCGCACCTTGCTTTTCAAAGACCCGAAGACTAAAGGAATCCCCTAGTCCGGTGAACCCGCGCCTTTTGAGCGTGGCGATACCGGATTCAATCTGCCCCACTGACGACTCCCATGAAGATTACCCATTTTGCCGTCGCCGGACTTTTCCTGCTCCTTGCCGCCGGGATTTACCTTACGGTCCAGTCCGACATGGATGGCCGCATGGCCGAGCAAAAATCGGAGTATGAGCGGATGCGGGCAGAGAGTGACAAAAAATACGAACAGTTGGAAAAGGCTATCCGTGAACAGAAAGCACCCGCAGCGGTGGCGGATGCCGCGGCGGATATGAAAGCGACCGTGGCGGGCAAGTCAGATGCCGCCACAGCCGCTGCGAAGAAGGGAATCGCCAGTGGGAAGACTGCCTTGAATCCGCCGGACGCGGGGACAGAAGCCGCCGACGCAGTGGACCGCGTGAAGCAAGGACTGGAGGACGTCAGCAACAATTTAACATCCGCCGCAAATGACGTGACCGGGGAGATTTCCGGGGCGGACGAGACCGCTGAGCAGCGCCTTCTCGACAAGGAACAGCGTGAAGTTTTGAACACGTCAGGCGTGGGTGCGGAACGCATCGCACTCGACAACGCGAAGGTCACCAGTGAACTGCGTGAGATTTCCGGGACGAGAATGACGACCCTCCAGTCGCAAATTCTGGCGCAGCCGGCGATTGCCCGGGTGGACAATGCAAACGCTGCGGCCAACGAAGGCTTTGTGATTCTGGACCGCGGGCGCAATGCCAACCTCGCCAAGGGAGATGCTTTCGCGGTTCGCCGCGGGACGGCCCTTATTGGACGGGTGGTCGTTGGAGAAACCATTGAGGAAACCCGCTGCGTTGCCGAGGTTCTCCCAAGGCATCTCGTCAAAGGCATGGTCCTCGCCAAGGGCGATGAAATCATCAAATTCGACCAGTAAGCAGGTTGCGGATGAAGCCTGCGGATGCGGTCAGTCAGGAGCGCGAGGAGGCATGGATCGGTGACGCCGTGCTCGGGCTTTTTGCGAGGCAGTGGATTTTGCGGAACACCGGGCGGATGGATGCGGAGTTGTTCGCGGCGATGACGTCGAATCAGTTTCTCAGCACGATCAGCAATCCCACACGGCTGGAGGGCCGCATCGGCAGGCGTTACACCGGAGAAGGATTGGCGGCGGCATTCACTTTTATCGAAAGCGAAGTGCTTCCGCAGTTTCTGGCCCAGACAAAGAGGAAACGCAGCGGGCAAAAGTGATCGTGCTGCTGAACCCTAACCGGTCTCACCTGCCGTCAGCTTCGCTCCCGCGGCGGCGCAGAGCTTGACGAATATTTCTTCACCGTGACTGAGGCGGCGGCCTTTGCGGTGGGTGATTCCCCAGCGGCGGGTGAGCTTTTTGCCGCTCAGCGGCAGCAGGACCAGGGAGCCCTCAATGACGTCGGCAGCGGAAACCCATGAAGGCATGAGCGCGATGCCCATTTCCAGCTTCACCATTTCCTTGATCGCTTCGAGACTGCCCAGTTCGATCACCGGCGGCGGGACCCGCAGACCTTCGCGCTCAAGACGGGTCCGGATAATTTGTGTCAGGTAACTCGTGGCGGTGTAGCTGAGCATCGGCTCCTTCACGACGTCCGCGGCGGAGATCGACTTTTGTTTTGCCCCGGGATGGCTCGCGGGCAGCACGACACGGATTTCCTCGGTGAAGAGCGGACGGAAGGCGAGTTCACGCTCCATGCCGGGGGTGTCCATGCAGAGCGCGAGGTCGAGCGCGCCTTCTTTCACGTCGTCAAGGCTGTGCATGGTGTCACGCGAACTGACTTCGATTTGCCAGTGGGGAAACTGACGGCGGAATTCCCGGATGACCGGCGGCAGCAGATACTGGCACGCGGTGCTGCTGGCTCCCAGACGGAGCCGGCTGCCGCCCCATTGGGCGAGGTGCTGCAGTTCGCTGCGGGCTTTGGCCATTTCAGTTAGAATCCTTTCCGCGCGGGCCACCAGCGCCTGGCCCGCCTGGGTGAGCAGGGCCTTGCGTCCGCTGCGTTCGATGAGTGACGTTCCCAGTTCCGTCTCCAACGCCTTCATCGAGTGGCTGATGGCCGACTGGGTAAGATGCAGCAGCCGTGCGGTCTCGGTGAAACTGCCGGTGACGCCGAGCACGCACAGGGCGCGGAGCTGCCGGGCGTCGAGGGGCTCGGAATTCGTGAAAGTTGGCTTCATCTTGTCCATGAACCGGATGAAAAGCAGGCCGCGTGCCGCACGGGGCGCAGGATATTGGTTTGCTCCGGCGCAAACAAAGATAAGAGGAGGATCTCCCTCTAATTATTTTTCCGTGCTCACCGCCGACGAACTCATCCGCCTCGACAAGGCGCACTTGTGGCATCCGTTCACGCCGATGCAGGAATGGTGTGCTCCGGAGCATGAACCGCTTATCATTGTCAGCGGGGAAGGGGGCACGGTGCGCGACCAGCACGGGCGGGTGTATATAGACGGGAACTCGACGATCTGGACGTGCATCCACGGGCACCGGCATCCGCTGATCAATGCGGCCATTGTCGAACAACTGGGACGCATCGCGCATGTATCGGCGCTCGGGTTCACCAACGAGCCGGCCATTCGCCTTGCCGCGGCGCTCATCGCCCTTTGGCCGCACAGCGAACTGTCCCGCGTCTTCTTCACCGACGACGGCAGCACCGCTGTGGAATGTGCCATGAAGATGGCCATTCAATACCGTCAGCAATCCGGCGAGCCGCACCGCACGGGATTCATCGCCTTCGATCAGGCTTATCACGGTGATACGATGGGCGCGGCGTCGGTGGGCGGCGTGCCGGTCATTCACGATCGCTTTCGCACCCTGGGGCTTCCGGTGAAATTTGTCAGCGGCATGGAGGCACTGCGGGGGCTGGCCGCGGAGGACTGCACGGCGGTGATCATCGAGCCGCTCATCCAGGGCGCTGCCGGAATGAAAACCTGGCCGCCGGGAATGCTGCGGGAACTTCGCGCGTGGTGTGATGCCCGCGGCGTCTTTCTCATCGCGGATGAGGTCATGACCGGATTCGGCCGCACCGG
>JANNVM010000147.1:0-10456 GCA_031414455.1 Verrucomicrobiota bacterium | reverse complement strand
CGCAGGATGAAGTTCCCGTAGATCTTCTTCGTGGCGATGAAGTCATTGTGCTCCACCTGCTCCGTGAGCGACCCGCCGGCGATCATGCCGTCCGCCACGCGCCAGAGTTTGGCATTCCCCTCCCAGCCGTCGAGGGTCTTGCCGTCAAAGAGGGGGACCGCGTTTTTTCCTGGAGCCGGAGGAGGCTCAGCGAGGAGCGGGACAGAAATGATCAGAGGGACGAGAAGGAATTGGAGGATGCGGGTGAGGTTCATGGGAAAGACAATTCACCTTACGGCGGAAGATGCGGCATTTCGCACAGGAAAAAATCCACACTTTCACGGCTGGAATCCCATGCTGGGAACCTGCGCCCCGGAGGCCAGGTGCAGCGGCAGGTCCGCCGTGCGGGCGCAGCCGAGTTGTTCCATGACCTGGCGGAACTGCCGCTTCATCATGTTCATCGTGTGCTCCCCGCCGTCTTTGCCCAGCGCCGCCACGCCATACATCCATGAGCGGCCCATGAAGACGAACTTCGCCCCGCAGGCCATGGCGCAGGCCACATCAGGGCCGGAGCGCGCCCCGCTGTCCATCATCACCGTCGTGCGGTGGCCGAACTCCTTCGCCAGCGTCCGCAGCGGCTGAATGGTGGACTGCCCGGCGTCGAGCTGCCGCCCTCCGTGATTCGACACAATGAATCCATCCGCGCCCAGCCGCAGGCAGGTCTCCGCGTCCTCCGGCGTCACGATGCCTTTGACGACGAGCTTGCCCGGCCAGCGGTCGCGCAGCGCGGCGATGCGCGCGGGATTGAGCCGGCCGGAGAACGTTTTGTTCATGAACAGGCCGAGGTGCTTCATGTTCATACCCTTCGGCAAATACGGCTGCATGGTGGCGAACTTCGGCGCGCCCGCGGCGAGCTGCCCCATGCACCAGCGCGGACGCAGCATCATTTGCGCGATGTTCCGCAGGGTCATGCGCGGGGGGATGGCGAGGCCGTTGCGGATCTCTTTGGGCCGGTAGGCAAAGGTCGGCGTGTCGGCGAGAATGACGAGCACGGGCAGGCCGGCGGCGCGCGCGCGATCAAGGAGCTTGTCGCGCAATTCCTCCTCCGCGGGATGATAAAGCTGGAACCACGCGCGGCCCTGCGTCAGTTTCGCCACCGTTTCGATGCTGGCCGTGGCGACTGTGCTGAGAATGAACGGCAGGTTGTGCCGGTGCGCGGCTTTGGCCAAAATCTCCGTCGCCCGTGGCCAAACGAGTCCCTGCAATCCGATGGGCGCGACGCCGAACGGCGCATCATATTGTATGCCGAGTATCTCAGTGCGCAGATCGGAGCCCCCGTAGTCCCGCACATACCACGGCATCAGCCGCACCTGCCGAATCTCATTCGTGTTGCGCTCGAGGTTGATGTTCGAAAAGCAGCCGCCCTCCAGATATTCGAAGGCGAACCGCGGCACACGAAGCCGCGCCCGCTCTCGCAGGTGCTCAATGGAGGGGAGGTCGGAACAGAAGAAGTCTTCCATGATTCAGTGATCAGGGCTGTCTGTCACCCGTCGCACTCGTGATCGCAAACGATGACTCTGGCCAGACGCGGGACGACTTTCTGCACAGCGTCCTGATGCGCGGGGTGCGGAAGGTAGGCGTCGCGGGCGGCGGCGTTTTCGAAGAGCATGACGAAGCTCCAGGTGAAGCCGTCGCTGAGGCCTTCGGTGCTCGTGTTCGGACCGTAGGTCAGGTCGAGAATGCCGGGGATGACTTTCGTCAGGTTCTCCATGATGCACCAGACATCGGTGATGTCCTCGGCGGTGCATTCAGGTTTGAACTGGAAGAAGGCGATATGTTTGACTCGTTTCATGGGGGATTCAGGGTTTTAGGGTGGCTCGCCAGAAGCGGCGGGCGTCGCTGCGGGGGAGGTTCACGGCGGTGGTGGTTCCGCTCGCAGTGACTGGGGCTCCCCAGTTGGACCAGGCGGCGAGGTCGGTGCTGCTTTCGATCTGATAAATGTGTGTCGGCTCGTTACTGAATGTGACTTGGCTGACTCCCGCGCCGGCATCGAGCACGGCGATGATGTCGGGCGTGAGGGCGTTGCGTTTGCCGGGGGTGGGCACGGGAGAAACGATGCCGGCGGCACTGTCGGGGTAGCGGCCCTGACTTTGGTTCGGGGTTTGCGCGCCGAAGGTGCTGAGGTCCACGAGGGTGCCGTCGGGGGTGTAGAGGGCGAGCGCTTCGCCGGCGGCGCTGAGGCGGAAGTTGGTGTGGAGTTGGCCGGGAGTGACGCCGTTTTGCAGGGGCTCGTTGTCGGCCCAGACGAGGAGCCAGCCGCCGGCGGGGATGGTGGTGTTGGCGGGGATTTGGAACTGGTTCACGTTCGCCGTGGTGTCGGTGAGGTAGAAGCCGGCGAGGTTCACGGGGGTGGCACCGTAGTTGTGCAGCTCGAACCAGTCTTCGTAGTTGCCGTCGGCGGGGTCGGTGAAACCGGAGGCGCTGGTGTTGTCGGTCATCCATTCGTTGATGGTCACGGGCGGCAGCGGCGGCGGGCCGGTGACGGTGATAGTGATAGGGAAGGTGCCGACGACTGCGCCGGAGTAGCTGATTCCCTGCACGGTGAGGACGTTATTCGCTGAGTAAAGCGTGATGGGCAGGCTCCATCCGGTCTCGCTGGTCCACGTGGGGGTGTAGTCCACGCCATTGATGGTGAAGGTTTTCACATTCGCGGGCGCGGTGCCGGTGAGGGTGAGAATGCCATCGGCGTCGGTGAGGCTGCTGCCGCCGGTGTTGCCGAAGGTGGTGGCGCTATACACCGCGTTGGCCTGCGTGATGATGTAGTCGCGGCGGGCGCTGACGTAAGTCTTCACCTGGGCGAGTTGCGCGGTATTGATGGTGATGCCGTGGGTGGTGAGCGCGCCGGTGATGAGGTCCATGCGGGCGTTGAAGGTGGCGGGCACCATGGGGCCGGTGGCGGCATCGAGCAGGGCGCACCAGTAGGCGCGGCGGAAGGCGACCTGCGTGCGGAACTTCGTCGCCAGAGGATCGCCGGGAGCCGCGCCATCGTAGTTGGATGTGTTCTGGAACAGCCCGGCGGTGGCGGTGTCGGGCGCGGGATTTGCCGAGCCATCGGGGCCGAATCCGAAGTCCATGTCCCAGGGGATCATGGCCCACTGACCGTTCACCGGCTTGTAGGCGTACATGTTTTTGCCGTAGCTCCAGCCCCATGTGTCCCAGTTGCCCACGATGCGCTGGCAGGCGAGCGCGCGGCCCCATGAGTCCTGATCCACGAGAGGATTGAGCGTATTGTAAAAGACGGGATCGGTGGCGCTGGTGCCCGCATTGAAGCCATCCACGAGCTGCGTGAGGGAGGCGTAGTCATTGCCGCTGCTCACCGAGCGCGCGGCCCAGCGGTAGCGGTAGGTGGATATTTTGTGCTGTCCGCCGGAGAGTGCGCGGGCGAGCACGGCGCGGCTCAGTTGCTGGAATCCGGCGTGGTCGTCGTTGTACTCGATCCAGTCCTGCGCCTTGTAGAGCGGGCCGTCGCTGTCGCCGGGGAAATGCTCGTCGAGGAAGTCGCCGTTGGGCTGCTGGGTGTCCTCCATGACCTGATGCCGGCGCACGCCATTGATATACACGTTCACAAAGCGCCGGTGCAGCGCGGGTGATCCGATCTTCCGGGCGATCCACCATGCAGCCTGCTCGCGGATGAGCGAGGAGTCGCTGGCGAAGGTTCCGGGGCCGGCCCAGATCATGTCGGTCTCGCCGAGGTAGTGGTCATCGGACGGCACGGTGACATTGTAATCGCAGGGGTTGCCGGTGGGGGAATTGAAACCGCCGGTGTGGAAGGGACTGCCGGAATACATGGCGCCGGCGTTGTAGATCACGCGGTAGTCCCCGGCGACGAAGGTGGCATCGAGCGCGTCGTTGCTGTTCTTGAGGCGGCTGCTCCAGGTGTTGGCGGTGGCCTGAGTGAACCACAGGCGGTAGCTCGTCAGGCTATTGCCCGCGGGCTGGGTTTCGCCCCAGCGGATAAGCGCTTCTCCTGCGGGCGCGGCGGGGAAGGTGGCAGGAGCCCCGACTCCATCCACCGCCGTGACAGTGAAGGCGACGGTGGCACCGCTGCTCTGCGCGGGAATATCGCCGCTGTAGAGCCCCGCGCCCCGCGGTTGCATGAGTAAGCTGGTCACGGTGGCCGACGGATCCACGCGGTAGTTCAGCAGCGCGGCTCCGGTCCCATCGCGGTCGTCGATGATTGCGAACACGGTCGCCGTCTGCCCCGTCTGCGGCAGCACGGGCCTGTGCGTCACGCCGGAAATGGCGGGACCGGTGTTGGCGGCGTTGCGGCTGTTCGTTTGGCCGGGCGTGCCGCAGACGATGGTGCCGAGGATGCTGCCGGTGGCCTCAAGGTAGCCGCCGTGCAGCCGTAGAAGGATCTCGGGATGGCCGCGCAGATACTTCACTTTCGCCCGCAGCGTGTAGGTCGCGCCGTTGGCCGCCGTGGTAGTCAACGTGTTCATCGTCTTGTTGCCCGCGAGATCGCCGCGTCCGGTCGCCCGCAAGTGCAGGGCATTGCCGGTGACGCCAGCGCCCGTGTCCACGCCGGAGGCGAGATGCGTGCCGTTGGCCACCCAGTTGGTCATGCCGGATTCAAAGCCTGGATTGTTAACGATGTTCGTGCCGGGAGCGGTGGAGGAGAAAAGCTGCACGTCGTCCACCAGGGCCTCGCCAGCGCCTAGCAGGAAGACTTCCAGCCGGTTCGCGGTGCCCTGACCGTTGTTCACGATGTCCGTCTTTTCGATGGTGACCCATGTGGCTTCGCCGCTCTCATTGCTGTCCGCCCAGTTCGCAGCAAAGCTTCCGTCGCTGAGCAGGTCGCGCTTTTCCAATGACGAGCCGCTGCCATCGCTGTCGCGTCCCCAGCGTCCGCCGGTGCCGCAGGTGACTTCATCCACCACCAGAAAGACTGTGCCTGTGCCATCGGGATCGAGGTCTGGCCGCTCCAGACGCAGGCGTTCGCCGCTGCCTTTGCTGAGCGAGCCGCTGAAGGCATTGATGGCCAGAGCCGCGCCATGGGCCAGCATGGTGCCCGCGGGAATGGTATAGCTCACCCCGCCGCTGAGACGCCAGCCGCCAATATTTTGCGCACCGCCCGAGATGTTGGTGATTTCCACGAACGGCAACTGCGCCGTGCCGGGCGGAGGATTGTAAAAGATCTCGGAAATCACCACCGATCCACCGAGGTCGGGCTGGTTGGGTCCGGGTGGATCGTCATCGACAAAAGTCCAGTTTTGCGACCCGGCGGGATACCTTCCCCAGGGGAGTCCCTCCAACTGCGGACCGAAGCGCACCGCATCCAGCACGCGTCCGGGAGCGCCCGGTGCGCGGAAGTAGGCCGTGTCTCCGCCCGCTTTGAGTCCAAAGCCCAGCGCGGCCTGCTCGACCCGGATGAATCCGCCCGCAGACAGCGTCGTGGCCGCAGGAAAGACATACTTAGCCATGTCGCGGTCGTCGCTCAGCGTACAGCCGCTGATGTCCACGGCAGCGGTGCTGTAGTTGCAGAGTTCAATGTAATCACCCAGCCCCGTCTGCGACCAGACTTCATCGATCATCACGGTGCGATACGGGTCCGCCGTTCCCGGCTCTGCGGTGCCGGGCGAGCCTCCAAGGTTGAAGCTGCGGTCCCATGCCTGCGGATTGTCCATGCCGTAGCTGGGCCGGGCGAGGATGAGTGAATGCCCGGCGCCATCGGCGGCGGGCTGCCACGGATGACCGCTGTCGTAGTTCACTTCAAAGACCACGGCGTTGGCATAATCGCGCAGCCGCAGCCGCCCGCCGGCATTGTTCAGCGCTCCGGTGCAGGGCCCTAGCACACCAGTGAGCGAATGCACCGTCTGCACATCGCCCGGCACGGCAGCCACCACGAGACAGCCGCCGGCGGGAATGCTGGTCCCTGCGGGGAAGGTATAGCTGATTTCCCCGGTGAGCTGGAATCCGCTGAGGTCCTCCGTCCATGGGAGCGTGTTGCAGACCTCGATGAACTCCAGATTCCTCAAGTCCACGCGGTCCGCGGGGTGATAGTTGATTTCCGAAATGACAATGCCGCCGCGCCGCGTGGCCGGGCCCATGGGCTCACGGGCACCGCGCACGAGTTCGACAGGCGCCGGCGTGCCCGTGAGGCTGCTGCCGGTGAAGTCCGTGGAGTATGGCGTGGTCATCGCATTGCCCGTGGAGTCCTGCACACCGGCGATGTTGAGGGTGTAGCTGGTACCGCTGGCGAGCGGCGACGTGAGCAGAAAGTAGCTCCCCGCCGAGGGACCGGGCTGAATGGAATTAATCGTCGCGCCGTTGTTTAGCGTCCATGTTCCCGTCGCGGTATTCACTGGCTCATTGAAGGTCAGCAGCAACATGCCGCTGCCCACCTGCTGCACGCTGACCACCATCGCGGCATCGTCCGTGACCGTGAGCGTCGCCGTATTCGACAGCACACCGCCGCACTGATTGTAGGCGATGCAGCGGAACTGAGCGGCGTTGTCTGCGAGCTGGGCGCCAGGGCTCGTATAGCTCGCGGCGGTCGCACCGGGAATGTCCACGCCGTTGCGCTGCCAGCGGTAGCTCGCGCCCGTGGTGTCGCTCAGGGCCACGGTGAAGGTGACCGGAGAGCCATCGCCCACGGTCTGGCTCGCGGGCTGCGTGGTCAGCGTGGGCGTGGTGCCATTGCCACCCGGAATGAAGCTCGCGTAGTGCGCGGCGATTGCAGACGCGGGCAGAGCGTCAGCGTAGATGGCGACTTCGTCGGTGTTGCCCGGCATCCGCTCCGCACCGGTGCTGGTGGGAATGGAGGCCGCGATTTGCGCCGACAGGCCGGTGGCTCCGATGAGCGCGCCGGCCTTCGTGCCCAGCGATACACCATTCACATAACACGTCGTATTGCCGTCGCCTTCAAACACCACGGCCACATGGGCGAAGCGGCCTATCAGCGACGGCGTGAGCGGCCATTGGGTCACGGCGCTGCCATTCCACAGCTGAATCATGTCCCCGCCCGGGGCTGTATGCAGGCTGTAGCGCGTCGTGCTGGCGCTGCGCACGGAAAAGAAACACGGGCTGTCCGCAGCGGTCGCATTCTGATAGATCCAAGTCTCCACGGTGCCCGTGCCATCCGTGAAGTCCCAGCGCGCGTCCTTTACGAGGTTCACATGATTCGTCCTCGCGCCTGTCAAAGCCTGCGTGCCTACGATGCGCCCGATGGTGGAGTCGAATGCCGCCGTGCCCTGAATGGTGCCGCCATTCGCCGGTGTGATGATGTTAGGCACCGTGGTGGTCGTCACGCCGTCCATGGGAAAGTAGGCGATGAGCGAAGGCTCGGCCTGCACGGCGGCGCGGTAGCAGACCGTGGCCGGAGGGGGGCCAGAGACCGTGAGCACCGCGTTATTGCTCACCGTCGTGTCGAAGGGATTCGTCACCGCGCAGGAAAAGAGCGCGCCATTGTCCGCCAGCACCGTGCCGGGCAGCGTGTAGGTCGCCGCCGTCGCGCCGGAGATGTTCGCCGCATTCCTCCGCCACTGATAACTCGCCGCGCCCGTGGCCGCGACGCTGAAGACCGTGCCCCCCGGTTCCACCACGCTGACATTCGCTGGATGCGTCACGATGACCGGCGGCCCCGACGTATCCACGACATTGAAGTAAGTGAACGCCGCGCCCGCCTTGGCCGCACCCGTCTTGTAAACGAGCGCCACACGGCTGTTGGCAAAGTTGGACGAGTAATTCGCCGCCGCGCCGCCGACCTGCGTCCACGCATCGCCCGCGTTGAGTTTGAAGAAGAAGTTGTAGATGTCGCTCGCTCCATTCTCAGTGACCGTCATGCGCAGGATCACACGGTCCACCGTGGTGGCCACGGTCACAGCGGCGTTCGGGTTGTTGTCGCCCAGCCCCTGGAGACGCACCGCGCGGTTGGCGGGGTCCCACACGTCGAGGCCGAAAGCGACATCCGGCCTCGTATTGTCCGGCCCGCCGTAAAAGGTCAGCCCCGCCACCTGCGTGCCCGTGGTGGCGTCATTGATGCGCACCTCCGTCTCCGCCGCCCACGAACCGCCTGTCACCAGACCTGCCGGGATCGCCGTCCACGCGATGGGCGCATTCGCCCGCGCCGTCCACATGTCCGTGCCCCCCGTGGCGCTGAAATCCAGTTCGTCATTCACATCGTCAAATGTCACCGCCGCGGTCGCCGGCAGTGGCACATCAAGAAGCACCGCCGGATTGAGCGAAGCTTCATCAAACGTCGTTTGCACCGCCGCAGAGAGCGGCAGCACAGGAACGAGGACCAGCGGGAGGAAATACCTGAGTTTCATAGGAGAGAAAGAACAACGGAGAGAGTGTAGCAGCAAAAGGAGGCGCCTGGGAAGATGCCATTATCCACCGGTTCCAGACGCTTATCCCAGGCCCGGAGCCCGGCCCGCTGGCGGCAGACCAGAAAAAAGCCCCGCCGGAACATGTCCGGCGGGGCCCGAATGAATCATGCCGGCCTAAGCGCGGCGGCGGCGCAGCAGGGCGAGCGCGGCCACGCCACCGAGGAGGGCGGCGGATGGCTCGGGCACGGGGAGCACATCAAATGCGATCCCCGTGATATTACGGTTCTGCGCGCTGCTGGCCACGTTCAGGACAATCGGATTAGTGCCCGCAGTCACATCATAGACATGATAGACCAGACCATTTGCCGTGTGATCCCAACTGGAAGCGATGGCTCCGGAGCCGTCGTTGAGCGACAGGTCATACTGCGTGCCCTCGTTGTCACCGGAGGCGGTCAGGAAGGTGATGCGGTAGCCAACGGCGGAGGCGCGGTTGATAGTCCACGTTCTTGGCCCCGAGGAGTTTGCGAGCACCGGAGCAGAAATAGCGGAGCCCCCCACCGGATCCTGCATCAGGCCAAAATTGCCATTACCGGACCACATGCCTATATTGAAATCGGTTGTCGAAATACTGACCCCTCCAGGGAGGCTATAGGCGTTGTCCGCGTTACCGCTGCTCACGTCGTACGGTTGTGTATAAACATTATCGGCCTGATTCAGGCCAAAGACGACGTAGCCGGACGTGCCGTATTGGGAGTCCGTCTCGAGGTTCGCGCCGGTGCGCCAGTTGGCCCCGGCTGTGGTGTCCACACCGGCGAGGGTTATGGCTGCACGGGCAGATCCCGCGAGGGCCAGCACGGAGAGAATGGCGACGGTATTTATTTTCATGGTTTGGTTCAGACGTCTGAGTCTTAGGCCAAGTTGAACAGGAGGACGGACCGGCGGGCAAGTAATTCAACCCTTCAAAAGCCCACTAAATACCGGCAGAAATCCAATCCTGCCCCGCCTCAGTGCCGCTGGCGGTAGTCGCCGGGGGTGCAGCCGATCCAGCGTTTGAAGGCGCGGGAGAAGGTGAGGGCATCGGTGAAGCCGACAAGGCCGGCGATGACTTCCAGTTTGTCCTTCCGGCTTTCCAGGAGGTGCTGGGCGCGCTGCATGCGCATGTAGGTGACGTGCTGCACGGGGCTGCGACCGAGTTCGCGGAGGCAGCGTTTGCGCAGGGCCTCGGGGCTGGCGTGGACTTCCGCAGCCAGCAGGTCGAGCGTCCACACGGTGTCCAGACTGGCGGCGACTTTGGTCCAGAGCGCGGCGAGTTTGTCGTCGCCCGCGGCGGGCTGGGCCGCGCGGGCCGCGAAGGACTGCACGAGGCTGATCCAGTGGTGGAGGATCTGGGGATCGCGCGCTGCGGCCCATTCCGCGCGCAGTCCGGCGATGCAGCGGGCGAATTCGGCTCCGCCGGCGGCGGCACGCACGGGGGAATCGGAGCCGACGAGCGGCCGGACGAAGGGCGGCTCCTGGTAACGCAGCCACGCAAAGCGCCATGTTTTGGAGCCGACCGCATGGAAGGCGTTGAGCACCCGCGGCGGGGCCATGAAGAGCGAGCCGGATGTGACGCGCTGCCATTTTCCATCCAGCAGAATGCGGCCTTCGCCCTCCGTGGTGGCGAGGAAAAAACTGCCCGCGGGCTGCATCCGCACGCGGCGATAGGGAGCCACGGCTTCCTCCAGCCCGAGCCGCGCGATGCGGTGTGCATTAAACTCGGCGCAATCGCCACACTCCAGCACCCAGCGCCGCGTGCGCGGGCCGTCTATCGTCGTCTCGGTGAGGTGTTCGGGATGGGCTGGCGTCATGACTTCAGGTATCATGCGAGGCTTCCCTGATCCGGCTCCGGCTCAAGGCTGTTTCTCCGCCTTCTTCGGCTCCAGTGAGCCTTCGCGCTTCGGCAGTTCCTCAATGCTCACATCCTTGAACAGAATCAGCGCCTTCCCGCCGCCGTGGACTTGCAGCCCGATCTTACCCTCCAGCGAAATCTTCGGATCCGCCTCTATATAGTCGCTGCCCATCACGCCGTTGATCCACGTCGTGATGCGCGGGCCATCGGCGCGGATGATGTATTCATTCCAGTCATTGCGCTTAATGACCGGATCGAG
>JANNVM010000146.1:0-6205 GCA_031414455.1 Verrucomicrobiota bacterium | reverse complement strand
GCCGCAGCCTCACCATCGAACACCGTCCGCTCGGCGGCGCGGCCCTCGTCATTATCAACACCGGCGTGAAACACGATCTCGCCGATGGCGGTTATGCCGCCCGTCATCGCGAGACGCGCGAGGCCGCCGGCCTGCTCGGCGTTGCTTCCCTCCGTGATTGCACGCCGGATCACCTGACAAAAAGGGAGGGGCGGCTGCCGGCTGTGCTTTTCCGGCGTGCGCGTCATGTCGTCACGGAAATCCAGCGCACCGCTGACTGCGCCGCCGCATTGAGGTCCGGCGATCTTCCGTTCGCCGGCAGGCTCATGAATGCCAGCCACACCTCGTTGCGCGATGACTTTGCCGTGAGCTGTTCAGAACTCGACCAGGTTGCCGCCCTGGCGCAGGGCATCCCCGGTGTCTTCGGCTGCCGCATGACCGGCGGAGGATTCGGCGGCTGCTGCGTGGCCCTCGTGCAGCCTGCTTCGGTCGAACCGGTGGCGGCTGCGCTCACCGGTTTCTGCCGGGAACATCTCGGCCATGGCTCGGGCGTTTTTGTCACCGCCGCGGGGCCCGGGGCATGTTGAAGGTTATCGTTCAGTTTGCGGCCGGTGCACGGCCCCGGCGGTTCCACACGAAATAGGCTGCCACGCCGCTCACCAGCACACCCAGCGCGGAAAACAGCACCGCCGGAGCCGCATTGCCGAGGAGAAACAGCCAGCCCGCCAGCGCCACCAGTGCCGGCGCGGGATAAAGCCACATACGAAATGGCAGAGAAATGTCAGGGCGCTTTCGGCGGATGTAAAACACGGCGAAAATCTGGCCGCCAAACTGGACGACGATGCGCACGGTCACTGCTGCGTTGATGACGTCGGCGAGATCGAAATAGCAAAACACCGCCGAGAGCACGCCGATGGCCAGCAGCGACACCCACGGATAGTGATGCTTCTGATGCAGCTTCGCGAACACCGGAAAGAAGTCGCCGCCCTTCGCCGCCGCGTAGGGGATGCGCGAGTAGCCGGCTTTGATGGCGAAGAAACACGCCACCGCCGTCCAGATGACCAGCCACGAGAACCCCCGCGCCATTTCCACGCCAAACAGCCTCTCCATGAACAGCGCTGCGATGTTCTCCGACTTCATGGCCTCCTCCCACGGAATCACGGCGATGATGGAAATGTTCATCGTGAGATACACCGTGGCGACGATGGCGATGGACCACAGCACCGCCCTGGGGATGGTGCGCGCGGGATCGCGCACTTCATCGCCCATGTGGCAGATGTTGTAGTAGCCGAGGTAGTCGTAGATGGCGATGGTCATCGCCGCCGCCAGTCCACCGAGCCATGCGCGGTCCATGGTCCATGCGTCCGGCGGCATGGTGAGTTTGGAGGAATCAAAATGCGTCAGACCGGTGACGATAACGATGAGCACGGTGACAGCAGTGCCGCAGCAGAGGATGAGGGCCAGTTTGCCCACGGAGGCTGTGCGGCGGCAGACGAGGAGCGTCACGGCGAGAGCGCTCACGGCCGCCAGCGTCTTCAATCCTCCCGGGATGTGCCAGTCCTTCAAGGTCTGCTCCAGCCCGGGAAGGGCATAACTGACATAACTCATCGTCCCGATGTAACCCGACGCGATCTCAAGAGTGCCACTGAAGAGGAACTGCCAGATGAACAGAAACGGCAGCAGCTTTCCCCACACCGATCCCGCGAACACGCGTTTAAGAAAATGATAGGTACCGCCACTGCCCGGGAGTGCGGCGCCGAGTTCCGCCCACACGAGCCCGTCGCACACCACCAGCACCGCCGCGATGACCCATGCGATCATCGCCTGCGGTCCGCCCATGGCCGCAATGAACAGCGGAATCGTGATGAACGGCCCGATGCCGACCATGTTCGCCACATTCAGCGCCGTCGCCTGGAACGGACCAATATCGCGGCGCAGGGCCGGCGTTTCAGATTGTGGCTGCATTAGTTGCGCATCACGCGGTAAAATTGAATTCCGGCGGGCGGCGAGGGATCCGCCAGGGAAGTGGTGAGCGCATCCGCGGCTCCCGTGACCGCTTCCGCCGCGGGCAGCCACGTCTGCAGGTCCGGCGAACGGAACAGCCGGTAATTTCCTTCCGGCGACGACGGGAAGGTAACGCCGAATGTGACAGGGGCGCCGGTCCGCTCTGCTGTCACGATTCGCCAGTCCAGAGAGGCGCTGCGTCCGGCGCGTTTGTAGATTTCCCAGACCTGTTCGCGCGTCAGTTCCGCGCCATACACCTGAAAGTCATCCATATCGCCGGCGAAACCGTGGCCCGCGATGGTGCGCGAGGCGACATGCAGGTTTGAGATAACAGGATTCAGCGGATAATCGTCAAAGCCCAGCGTGTCCGCGCCCGCCTTCTCCGCGATTCGCAGTCCGTTGACGTAAAGCCGCGAGCGCGTGGCGGTCCCGTTGCCAAAACCGTCTTCATCCAAATGCGTCAGGACGATGTGCCGGATCTCACCGTCGGCGAGCGCGGGCAGCGGCGGATCGGCTGCGCCGGGGATGATCGTCGTGCTGCGCACACGCCATGCGAGCGTGCCGTCGGCGAGGAGTTGAAGGCAGCAGATTTTATCATAGGGCGGAAGCGAATCGTAATCGCGCTGCCACAGCGTACGGATCGCGCCCGCGGCCGCCGGCTTCATCCACAGTGAGATGCTGAAGGTCGGCGTGTGGACCACGCTGGAGGTGAAGTAGTTCCCTTCAGCGCTGGACTGCGCGGGAGTGAATCCGATCGCCTTACCCGTGTCCGGCGCGCCGAGCAGAGAGGGCTGTCCGTAGAACACTGGAAAACCAGCGCGGACCGTGAGCGCCGCCGCCGCCCCGTTGCCCGAGGCATCCGCAAGGGTGTTGCCCGCTGTTTCATCCAGCTTGTAGTGCGCCTCGAAGAATGAGCCTGCGCTGCGCCGCGCGCGCACGTCGCTGAGCACGTAATTCGGCGTCTGCGGGTCGTCGCTCACAATAGTGATGGTCACGGACTTCACGCCGTTGGGCGCCGCGGGGTTAAAGATGATATTGAGTGGCAGCGTGGCGCCGGGACCGACCACGAGCGGCAGCGGAGTCGCGAGCGAAAAGTCCGCGGCGTTGGTTCCCGTAAAGTTGACCGCGCTGATCGTGAGATCGCCGGCGACCCGGTTATTGGTAATGTTATAGGTTCCTGTGACCGGCGTGCCCCGGAAGGGCGCAAACGGCTCGGCCGCTGCTCCCGCCACCACTAGCGTCGGCGGCGTGATATCCTCGACGACCATGTTGTCGAGCAGCATCCACTGCTCGTCCGGCATCCAGCTTGTCGAACCGAACGGGTCTTCGTATCCTACCATGACCGAGCCTGTTACCGGACCGGCCACGTTCCCGTAGAACTTCGTCTTCGTTCGTCCCGCCGCCTGATATTCCACCGTCACCTGGCCTGCCCTAACCGTGATGTCCGCCTGGACCCACTGATTTGCCGGGCAGTGCGGCACGGGCGTGGCGTTCGAACCGAAGGCCGGCGTAAAGTAGTTCGCGACATCCCCGGGCGCATTCACGAGGTCCATGTTGCGGGTGCCGGCCAGGGTACCGTTGTTCCAGAGAGAAGCGTCGCCGCCGACTGTGGAACCATGCCCGCCTTCGGTCGCCAGGAACCCCCACATGCCGCTGCCTCTCCCGGTGCGAAACTGGCGGCCCATCGGTGAAGTCGCATTGTAGCCCACGCCCCAGAGCATCTGCTCTGTGCTGCCGGCGTTTTCCACGGGGTCAGGATATCCGTTCGGCGTTAGCTTGACGACCGGCGACAGCCGCAAATACACATCGAACCTGAGCCGGTAGTTATCCGTGAGCGCCATCCGCGAGCCGCCGGCATCATCGAGTGCGACAAGATTGGCGATCCGCTCGGTGGCCGCGGCGGTGTAGTCCGCTTTCAGCAGAACTCCCCGCGTTGGCAGGGAACCTGCGATCAGGCGCGGGGCCTCGGGAATGCTGTGACTCACGCCGCCAACGGTCATGCCGGAATAGTCCACATACGTTACCGTGACGCCTGAGCCGTTGTTCGTCCCGATGTGCGCGTTCACCGCTGTGTCAAAGTGCTCCGAGAACAGGTCCGCGGCCCCCGCCGGGCCGGCGCAGACGAGAGCGGCCGTCAGCGCGGACGCACTCCGCAAAATAGCTGATGTCTTCTTCATGGTGCAGCGGTTATAGCAGGCTCTGCGCCGCGGCGGCCAGCGCTTTATTGCGGACGGGTTAATCCCGGAAACCGGCCCGCTTCGCCTGCCAACTCCCGGTTTGACTCGCCGGAGGGCGTGCCTACGCTCCGCGCTCCATTTCCGGGCCGGTGGTGAGAAATGCATGCGCATTGCCATCCGTCGCCGTCCCGATTTTCCAACCCAACCAACACACTACGCACACATCATGCCTGCCAAGAAATCCGCCGCATCCGGCAAGTCCGCCAAATACGTTTACACATGGGGAGCCGGCAAAGCCGACGGCGACGGTTCCATGAAGCCCCTCCTCGGCGGCAAGGGCGCCAACCTCGCAGAGATGACCCGCATCAATCTGCCGGTGCCTCCCGGATTCACCATCACGACGGAGGTCTGCACTTACTTCTACGCCCACAAGAAGAGCTATCCCGCCGTGCTCCAGTCCCAGATGGAAGCCGGCGTGAAGAACATGGAGAAAATCATGGGCGTTAAGTTCGGCGACGCCAAAGGCATGCCGCTGCTCGTGGCCGTGCGCTCCGGCGCGCGGGATTCCATGCCCGGCATGATGGACACGATTTTGAATCTCGGCCTCAACGATCAGACCGTGCTCGCGCTGAGCGCCGCGACGAAGAACGAACGCTTTGCATGGGACTGCTATCGCCGCTTCATTCAGATGTATGGCGACGTCGTCCTCGGTCTCCAGAAACGTGAAGGCGAAGACCATGAGCCGTTTGAAGTCGTTATCGAAGAATTCAAACACGCGAAGTATCACAAGGACATCGTGGACAGCGACCTCACCGCCGCAGACCAGATGGAACTGGTGAAACGCTTCAAGGCCCTGGTGAAGGAGCGCACCGGGCACAGTTTTCCGAACGATCCCTGGGACCAGCTCCGCGGTGCCGCGGGCGCTGTCTTCGGTTCATGGATGAACGACCGCGCGATCGTTTATCGCCGCAAGTATAACATTCCCGCCGAGTGGGGCACGGCCGTCAACGTGCAGGCGATGGTCTATGGCAACACCGGCAACGACTCGGGTTCCGGCGTGGCCTTCACGCGGAATCCAGCGAACGGAGTGAACGAATTCTATGGCGAGTTTTTGATCAATGCGCAGGGCGAAGACGTCGTCGCCGGCGTGCGCAAGCCGGAGCCGGTCTCAAAGCTCAAGGCCGCGATGCCCAAAGCTTTCGCGGAACTGATGAAGGTCCGCGCCACGCTCGAGAAGCACTTTAAGGATGTGCAGGACGTGGAGTTCACCATTCAGGCCGGGAAGCTGTTCATGCTCCAGACCCGCAACGGCAAACGCACCGCCGCCGCCGCGCTCAAGTTCTCCGTGGATATGGTGAAGGAGAAACTCATTGACTGGGAAACCGCGATCCTGCGCAACCCCGCCGATCAGTTGGATCAACTGCTCGCGCCGATCTTCGATGTGGCCGATGTCAAGAAAGCCAAGTGCATCGCCACCGGCCTTCCCGCCGGCCCCGGTGCGGCTTCCGGCAAGATCTACCTCAACGCCGACCGCGCCGTGCTCGCCGAAGCGAAGGGGGAGAAGGTTCTCCTCGTCCGCAACGAAACCAGCCCGGAAGATCTTCGCGGCATGATCGCCGCCGAGGGCATCCTAACCGCCAAGGGCGGCGTCTCCTCTCACGCAGCGCTTGTGGCCCGTCAGATGGGCAAGGTCTGCGTCTGCGGCGCTTCCGTTCTGGAGATTGACTACGACAAGAAGACGGTCAAAGCCTCCGGCCAGACATTCAAGGAAGGCGACTTCATGAGCATTGATGGCACCGCGGGCACCGTCTATGGCGGCCAGTTGAAGACCGCCCCCTCGGAGATCATCACCGGCATCGTCAGCGGCAACAAGGCCGCGCAGAAGACGGAGAAATTCCAGTCCTTCCTGCAACTCATGAAATGGTGCGCGCAGGCCGCGAAGCTCAGCGTCAGGACCAACGCCGACACGCCGGACCAAACCCGCATCGCCGTCGCCTTCGGCGCAGTTGGCATCGGCCTCACCCGCACGGAGCACATGTTCTTTG
>JANNVM010000145.1:0-5401 GCA_031414455.1 Verrucomicrobiota bacterium | reverse complement strand
GTCGCCGAGGCGGATGCCGCATTCGAGGCCGTTGCGGACTTCCTGAACGTCGTCGTTGAACCGCCGGAGGGTATGGAAGCCGCCGTCGTAAACAGCCTGTTTGCCGCGGAGTACGCGGGCGCGGGCGGTGCGGACGATGCGTCCGTCGGTGACGATGGAGCCGCCGACCTTGCCTTTGCTGACTTTGAACACCTGTTTCACCTGCGCATGGCCGATGACCTTTTCGCGGCTCAATGGATCGAGCAGGCCGAGCATGGCTTCCTTCACCTGATCAATAAGTTCGTAGATGATGGAATAGAGTTTGATCTGGACGCCTTCGGCCCGTGCGGTCTTGAGAGCCTTGCTTTCCACCTTGACCCCGAATCCAAGAATGACGGCATCAGAGGCGGCGGCGAGCGTGACATCGTTGTCCGTGATCGGGCCGACTCCTGCGAGGAGGAAGGTGATGTCCACTTTCTCAGACTTGATTTCGCGGAGCTGGGCGGTGAGCGCCTCAAGCGACCCCTGAACGTCGGTCCTGAGCACTACTTTGAGGGTCTTCTTCTGGCCCGCGTCCATGTTGGCGAACAGAGTCTCCAGCGTGGCGCGGCGCGGCGCGGCGAGTTTCTCCATGCGCTCGGAGGCGGTGCGCTCTTCGCTGAGCCGTTTCGCGTCCTTCTCATTTTCCATCTCGACGAGTTCGTCCCCGACGTTAGGCATGCCGCTGAAGCCGATGACTTCGACGGGCATGGCGGGGCCGGCCTCCTTCACGGACTCGCCGCGGTCGTTGAGCATGCTCTTCACTTTTCCGGAGAGCGATCCGCAAATGAAGGGCGTGCCGATTTTCAGAGTGCCGGTCTGAGGAATGACCGTGGCGGTGGGGCCTTTGCCGGCCTCGACGCGGCTTTCGATAATGAGGGCGCGGCAGGCCGCTTTGGGATTGGCCTTCAGTTCGAGCATCTCGGCTTCGAGCAGCGCGGCCTGGAGGAGCTCGTCAATGCCGGCACCGGTCTTCGCGGAGACAGGAATGCACGCGGTGGTGCCGCCCCAGTCCTCCGTCATGAGGCCTTCCTCCTGAAGCTGCATTTTGGCCTTGTCAGGATTGGCGGTCTTGAGGTCGCTCTTGTTGAGGGCGATGACGATTTTGACGCCCGCCGCTTTGGCGTGAGCGATGGCTTCTTTCGTCTGCGGCATGATGCCGTCGTCGGCCGCGATAACCAGAATGACAATATCGGTGACGTGGGCACCGCGGGCGCGCATCGCCGTGAAGGCGGCGTGGCCGGGGGTGTCGAGGATGGTGATCTTCCCCCCGTTGTGCTCAATGCTGTAAGCACCAATGTGCTGCGTGATGCCGCCGGCTTCACCGCTGACAACGCGGGTCTTGCGGATGGCATCAATGAGACTGGTCTTGCCGTGGTCCACATGGCCCATGAAAGCGATAATCGGTGCCCGCGGCAGGAGTTTGTCCACTTCCTCCTCCACCTTCGGAGCAACGGGTGCCACGATGACTTCCTCCACCTTGTGAAAGCCGGCACCCTTTTCGCGTTTCTCGCGCTCGAAGATGAAGCCGTGTTTTTCGCAGATTTTCGCCGCGATGTCCGGTTCAATGGAGATCCCGGGATTCGCAAAGATGTCCAGCGCAAGCAGGTCCTTGATCAGCACATAGACCTTCACCCCCATGCGGTCCGCGAGATCTTTGACGATGATCGGCGGCTTGATGCAGATAAGTTTTTCCTCGCCGGGATCCTCACTGACAGCATCGTCAGACGGCACGATGGCGACGGGGGCAGCCGCGGGCGGCTCTTCTTTCGGCGCAGACGGCCTGGAAATGGCCGGCAGCACATGGGGAGCCGTGGTGCCGTCTGCGAGGCGGCGGCGTTTCGGCTTCGGCTCGTCGTCAATGAGAGAGAGAACTTCCTTCGGCGGCGGCGGTGGCGGTGGCGGTGGCTCGGGAACCACCGGCTGGGCGTTGACCTTGTTGCGGACGCGCTTTGGCTTCTCCGCGAGAAGATCAAGCGTGGCGGCGGGTTCTTTTTTGACAGGTGACGGGGTGTCAGCGGAATCCTCTGCGGCCTTAGCGGCGGCGGGGCGTGAGGTGGCGGCCTTCTTCGCCGGAGCGGCGGAAGGGGCGTCGGCACCGGAGGCGCCCGTGGATTTCGGTTTGGCTGGCATGCGTTGGGGAGATTGTTTTCATGGCGGCGCTGGGCAGTCCTTGTTAAAGAACTCAGGCCGGAGGAGCACAGGCTTTGGCCAGAATGGCCGCGGCCTGGACTTCGGGGATTTCAAGAATCGCAGCAAGGTCGGACGGCAGGACGTCCGAGATCACCTCGGGGCTGATGAAGCCGTTGCGCACAAGGTTCTCCGCCATCTCGAGTTCGATGCCGAGGCGTGTCGCCAGATCAGCCACCGCATTATGGACGCGGCCTTCAAATTTTTCGTGGGCGCTCTCATCTTTTTCCACCTGGAGATCCCAGCCCATGAGCGCCTTTGTCAGGCGTACATTCTGCCCGTGGCGTCCAATGGCTTTCGACAGATCCTCCTCGCGCACTTTCACGAAAATGCGGCGGTTGGCAGGATCCACGGTGATCTTGTCGTCCGCGATCTGCGCGGGCTTGAGGGCATCCTTGAGGAACTCCTTCGGGTTGTCGCTCCACTTAATGATGTCCACCTTCTCGTTGTTGAGTTCACGGACGATGTTCTTCACCCGGGCACCGCGCATCCCCACGCAGGCACCGACGGGATCCACCTTCGAATCAGCGGAATACACCGCAATCTTTGTGCGGTAACCGGCTTCACGCGAGATGCTGCGAATTTCCACCGTGCGGTCGGAGATTTCACTGACCTCGCTTTCAAAGAGCCGTTTCACGAAATTGGTGTGCGAGCGGCTGAGGATGATTTCCGGCCCGCGGGCACCGTTTTCCACGGCGACAACGTAGAGCCGCAGACGGTCGCCGATATTATAGTCCTCGGTCGTTACGCGCTCCTTTTTGCTCATCGTACCCTCGAACTTGCCGAGGTCCACGATCACATCCGACTTTTCAAAGCGGCGCACGGTGCCATGTACAATGTCGCCGGCGCGGTCCTTGAACTCCTCATAAATAAGGGATTTCTCCTCCTGACGGATGCGCTGCATCATCGCCTGGCGCGCGGTTTGCGCGGCGATGCGGCCCATGTCTTTCGGTGTCACTTCCACGTCAATCTCGTCTCCGATGGCCACTTCGCCTTCGCGCTTGGCCCGCTTGGCGATCTTCTGCGCCACGGGCAGGGAAATCTGCTCGTAGGGCTGCGTTACTTCTTCGGCCACGATGAGTTTGGCGATCGCTTTGATCGTTCCTTTGGCGGGGTCAATGTCTATGCGCAACTCACGGGCCGGCCCGATGCTTTTTCGGGCCGCTGTGAGTATAGCATTGCTGAGGGCTTCCACCATTTTGATGCGGGGGATGCCTTTTTCACGCTCGTAGTAATCGAAAACTGCCAGAAGTTCGCTGGTCATAAGTCCTTAAGGATAAAAAACAAAAAAAACGGGAATTTCTTCCCGTTTTCCTTTCAGGGGGCGGACACTAGGTGGAAAAATTCCCGCGTCAACGCTGACCATTGACAAAATTTTAGCGCCGCGCGGCTTCAGGCAAAATGCCAGCCGGCGAAGTCGTTATGTCAGGAGGGAACTGGTGGAGCTTAGCGGATTCGAACCGCTGACCCCCACAATGCCATTGTGGTGCTCTACCAACTGAGCTAAAACCCCAAGTCCCCAAGTGTTTCGGACGAGGGAACGCTATAGCGTGCCGGTTTTCATTGCCAAGTGGTTTTTTTGCGGACCTTCCTTCTTTGCTCCGGCCCCGACGATCTCATAAGTCACGCTCCCCATCTCCGCCGCGATGACGGCGAAGGACGAATACACGGAGCCGACCACCGCCTCGCAGCGGGAGAGCAGACAGAGATCAAGCATGGCATCTTCGAGTGTGCTCTGCCGCATCGCACCGGGGCTCCAGGTCTTCACGTTCTCACAGACGGGTAAATACAGGCCAGCCAGCTTCTCCCGCCACACGTCAGCGGATACCGGATTGTCACAGGCGAGGAAAAATCCGTCTATCCGCCCGCCCGCTGCTATTTCTGAGGCCCGCGAGAGCAGCGCCGCGTCATAGAGATCCTGATTATCCGCGGTGATGCCTTTTTGCGGATCTTTCAGCACGTCCGTGCGGCGCACATGGACACCGAGCAGCCGGCGCACCGGCCAGCCGTGCTGGATGTCATCCGCCCGCCGCAGGATGTCCGTTCGCACACGGAAGCGCCGCACCATGCGCCGCCAGCGATCCTCCATCGTCGCGGCGGTCTCACCGGATTCTTGCGCTCCGCCGCCGGCGGTGAGTTGCTCCCAGATCTGCCCCATGGTGTGAAACTGCTGGATGCCGGCTTCACTATCCTGGCCGCGCGTTAGGCGGTCCCAATCACCCTCGTTGTCCACCACCACGTAGCCGCTGGGTTCCAGCACTTCATCGTGCTTGCCAGGGCAGGCCGACTGCGGCTCCCAGAGCGCGCGCAGCGTCTGGCCGCGGACCGCCGCCACGGCCAGCATCCCGGCAAGACTCCGCATACGGTCGCCGAGTCCACACGCCGCGTTCGCCGGACGCCAGTTCAGCCACGGGCTTACCTGCTCACTTCCTGCCGGGCGCATTCCGGTCTTCTCCGCCATCTCTTCGTCCAACCCCGCCACCACACTGAGGAACTTTGACTGCCGCCCGCTGAGAAGATAATTGTCGTTCTTCCAGCCGCCCGCCGCGTAGGAAACCTCCCGCGGCTGCCACGCCAGATTCGGCCATGCGGCATAGCAGGGCACTTCCTTCTGAATGAGCTGCAGTTGAGTATCGCAGGTTTCCGGGTGTTTTGCCGGGTTGCCCTTCGTCGCCGTCAGGATGTGCATCACTTTGTTATAGTAACGCGCATTCACCGCGTAGGCGTGCATGTCCCAGGTGCGGTGGCAGCGCACCAGTCCCGGTCCCGCGATGTCAGGCCGCTCCAAGTGCTGGCATCCGAGAAAGAAAATCCCCCAATCCTCGGGTAGTTCGATCTCATTGAGTCGCTCCCGCAGGTCTTTGGCGAAGACCACATCGTCCTCAAACACCAGCACCGCGGGTGCCTTCCGCTGCCGCGCCCGCCACACTGCCATCTTGTGAGTCAGCGCCTGCGCGTAGCGGGTGCCACTCCCGTAGCCCCGGCTGTTCCTCACCCACCGGCCATCCATCGCCGGGATGCGTTCCACGTCCGTCATGCCGTGATCCAGCAGCGCGTTCTGCACCTTGCGGCGGCGGTCATCCTGCTTGTTGAGGTTCAGGTAAAACTTGAGAGGGAAATCAGTGTCGAGGTTCATGGTAAAAATGAGGCGAAGGAAATGACCGGGCCGTTGGAGTCCCGCCTTCAGGCGGAA
>JANNVM010000144.1:0-14191 GCA_031414455.1 Verrucomicrobiota bacterium | reverse complement strand
TCGGTTGATAGTCATCGGTCGTCGCTAGTTCGGGTCTGATTACTGATTACTGATCGCTGATTAGTGATTACTGCACGGTCAGCGTTCCGATCTCGCTGGCGCGGCGGAGGACGAAGGTGCCGGTGGCGGTCAAATCCTGTTTGTGCAGGCCCTTGACGACCTCTGAGTAATCGCCGCCGATGGCGGTGCTGCCCCAGCCGATCGTGCTCACACCGGCGGGCGGAGTGGTGGTGAACCGAAAGCTGAAGGTGCGGGTGATGTCGTAGCTTTCGAAGCCGGCATCCAGCGGGGCTCCGCGGGCGTCCTTGTTATCGTGATCCGGGTGATAGCGGTGGACGAAGGGATTGGTCTTGTCGTCGAATGGAATACTGACGGAGCGGATGAGAGGCTGCGCACCGGTGGCGGAGGCGGAACCGGTGCCGGTGGCGAGCACGCGGTCCAGCGGCAGGTGGGCCGCGACGATCCGGGAAGCGTTCGCTTTCCCAGCAGCGAGGAGACCGGATTCACTTGTGCAGAGGCCCTGCGCTCCAGTGGCGTCAAGGGTGCCGATGAAGACCTGAGAGAGCAGGCGCGCAGTGCCGCTGTCGTCAACGTGCAGAATCACGCGCAGGGGCGGGGTGCGCGCCGTCCTGGTGCCCAGTGGCGCGGGCGCGGGAATCGTGATGGCCGGCGCCGCGCGATAGCCCCGGCCGGCATTGGTAATGATAAAGCCGGTGACTTTGCCACCTTTCGTGATGGGCGTCGCTACAGCCGCGATGGGAGCGGGAGCGGCCGCGATGGTGACCACCGGCGTCGCGGTGTAACCGCTGCCGGGCGTCAGAATCGTGATCCCGGTGATGCCCCCGTTGCCGACCACAGCCACTGCCGTGGCCGTGGTGCCGCTGGCGGGCGGCGCGATGGTGATGGCCGGCGGCGAGTAATAGCCCGCCCCGGGATTGCTCACCGAAATGGAAGACACCGTTCCGCCGGATATGACAGCGTTTGCCGCGGCAGGCGCCGTCCCTGGTGGCGGGGAAGTGATGTTGACGCCGGGCGTGAGGTCGTATTCGGAGCCGCCATCGGAAAGCACCAGGCCGGTGATGATGCCATCTCTCACGGTGGCTACGGCCGTGGCTCTGGTTCCCAGCCCCCCTGCCGGAGCCGCGATCGTGACCGTCGGGGGGATCGTGTAGCCGGACCCCGGGTTGGTGAGGGTGATGGACGCAATCGTGCGCCCGCCGATGGTGACCGCGGGGACCGCCGTGTAGCCGGATCCGCCGTCGTCGATGGTAATGCCCGTCAAGACCCCGTTCGTAACCACCGCCGTCGCCGTGGCCCTCGTGCCGGAGGGCGGTGCCGCAATGGCAATGGCGGGAGCATCGGAATAGAGGCTGCCGCCATTCGTGATATTGATCCCGGTCACCACGCCGCCGGTGAGCACAGCGGTGGCTGTCGCGGGCGTTCCGGGCGAACGCGTGACCACGGCGGTGGCCGTGCCCAGCGTCGGCTGGCTAATGACCACCGTCGTCGTGGCGCCATAACCACTGCCGGGGTTGGTAATCGTCAGGCCGGTGACGAGGCCATTGCTCACCGTGGCCGTGGCCAGGGCCCGGACACCCAAAATCGGAAACCCGATGGTCACCGACGGGGTAGTGATATAGCCGGCACCGGGGTTGGTGATGGTGATCGCCGTCATGGTGCCCGCCCCGCCGATGGTGATCGCGGGGGCCGCCGCGTAGCCGGATCCGCCGTTGCTGATGGTGATGCCGGTCACGGTCCCGCCAGTGAGGACCGCGGTCGCCGTGGCTGTCGTGCCGGGGACCGGCGGTGCCGCGATGGAAATGAGGGGAGGAGCGGTGTAGCCGCTGCCGACGTTTGTGATCGTGTAACCGGTCACCACGCCGCCGGTGAGCAAGGCGGTGGCCGCCGCGGTCACTCCCGGCGAGAGCGTCACCGTGGCCGTGGCCGTGGCGGTGGGAGCGGCGATGACGGGCACCGGCACGGTGTCATAACCAAACCCGCCGCCGCCTGTAACCGTGATCCCGGTGAGGACGCCGTTCTTCACCGTCGCCGTCGCCGTCGCCGTGGCCTGCACCTGGCTCGAAACATCGGTCACCGTCGCATCGCCGATCCACAGTCCGGCCAGGGAAGCCACCCGGGCGGAAACCGGCAGGGCGATATCGAAAAGATTTCCTGAATCCGTGAGCCGGAGCAGACTCGCATAGAGATTCGAGGCCCCGCTCATGAGCGTCCGGTTGATGCCGAAACTCAACTCCACGGTGCTGTTGGCCCCAATCACTTCGGTGTAGGCTCCGGCGATGAGGGTCTCCGTCCATGTGCCGTTGACGGCATTGAAGGTGCGCCTCGTCAGCGGCACCATGGTGTTGGGCACGATCGGCGGTTGCCCCGCGGGGGCCGCGAGAGAGAACGCGGGTGTCAGCGTGAGGGTCATGTTGGCCGCAGTGGTGTTTCTTAACCGCGCGGTGATGACCGAACCCGTGCGCCCGAAATCAAGGCCCGTGGACTGGGTCAGACTGATGTCCAGCGGCGCGAAAAAATTGCCCACCACCTCGGACTCGAACCAGTAAGCCTTGTCCCGGTCCACCGGTTCGAGCGTGGGCGAGAAAATCTGGAGCGGATTGGCCGCCCCGAGGTCGCCGCCGACATATTTGAAGACCTTCGCATTGGCCGCCAGGGCTGCGGGGAACGACTGGAAGTAGGTGGAGAAGGACGGATAATTCGGCGTGGTGAATTTAGAGGGAAAGCCCAGCAGATTGGCCCCGGCCCGCACCCATGTGGCCGACGGCGGCATCGCCCGCTGGAGGACGGGCACGTTCCACGCCGTCGCCGCGGTTCCGGAGCACTTCACGAGATAAGCCGTCTGCCCTGAGATGATCGAAAGATTGGTATCCGGGTGGATCAGCGCCGGTGGCACCGGGCGTTTCCATACGTTCCACTCCAGCGTGCCTGCACTGGGAATGAGCGGCGACGCGGTGAACTGAACCTGGTTGGGTTTCGGATTCCAGCGCCAGATTTCCTGGACCCCTGCCGTCTGTCCGCTGTTGGGGAACAGAACGTCGGGCGTGGCGTGCGTGGCGTCGCCGTGGAGGTGGATGGCGTTCCACCCGCCCTTGAGCGCGTAGGTGGTCTGAAACCACTGGGCGTGTGCGGTGCCGGCGAGGGCGGAGAAGAGGAGGAGTAGAGTAGAGCGAGTGTGGCGACAGCCCACTCGCTTTGGGTTTGGCGTGCGGGTGGCGGCTAAAGCGAGTGGGCTTACAGCCACACTCGCTCTACGAATGAGCGCGCTACGTTTGGAAAGAATCGGTTTCATATTTCAGCGGACGGTGAGGCGGAAGAATTCTTTGGCGGCGCCGGGAGCCGGGGTGACAAAGGCGCTCACGACGCCCACGGCGGCGGCGCTGTAGGTGGCGGCTGCCTCCGCCTCCGCAGTGCCCGTGGAGAGCGGGAGGCGCGTCCACGCCTGATTGTCCGTGCTCCGCTCGATGGTGTAGGTCTTGCCGGTGATGCCGTAGAACTCGAAGCGGACCTTTTCCGCGAGCTTCTCTTTGATCTCGAGCTTGAAGAACTCCGTGGCATCTCCCGCGAACGTGCCGGCGAGATATTCCATGTAGTTGCTCTGACCGTCGCCATCGAAGTCGCCATTCTTATCAAGCAGGTTGATCGCCCAGATGCCGTCATCGCCGGGGAATCTTCCCGCCTGATAGAGCTGCCACTGCTCCCACGCATCCGGCAGTCCGTCGCCATCCAGATCCTCGCCTAGCGTCAGATCCAGCCGCACGCTTTCGCCGCCTTTGCCGGCGGTGAGAGTACCGCTCGCCTCGATGGGATAATAGCGCTGGCCACCCATCTCCACCATGAGGCTGAACTGTCCCTGGGCCGGTACCGCACTGGCGTTGTAAAGAGTTGTCGCCGGCCGCGCCTGGTCGATCTTTACAGTTAGCTGATAGTTCTTATCCGGTTCGGCGAGCGGGCCAATATTCGCCCGTCCCGCTTCCACAGTGCCTTTGTAGAGGATCACCGAAGCATTCTCCGCCCTAACTACCTGCCCTGTTTGATCCCGGACGATTCCGTGGAGAGTATAACTCGGCGCAGGGGGAAAGGCCCGGACCGCGAATGCTGCGAGCAGAAGAAGCGACAGTGCAAGGCAGATGGTTTTCATAAAATCGGGCGAAGCAGTTCGGGTGAAAAGTGTGAGGCGGCGGGACCGCCGGCGCGGGGGAAAAACCGCGGCTCGCTGGGAATGGCGGATTCCAGTCCTCAAACACGCCAGCTGGATGAAATTTTTTTTGAGGCGCGAATGGCCTCCGCCGGATGCCGCCAGCCAGCCTGCGGTGCCTGCCGGGAATTCACGGCGATTGGAAACCGCCGCCACGCTTCACCTCCTGCCCGGTACCGCGGATCAATCCCCTTCGGCCGACCAAATTTTTACGATGGCCTGCTGGCCGCCGATGCAGGCGAGGAGACGCTGGCCGTCGGGGCTGAACTGCACCCAACAGGCCCCCACCTGCGACACTTTGATGGAAAAGACTTCCTGGCCGGTGGCGGCTTCCCAGATCTTTACGGACGCGTCTAAGCTGGCGGTGGCGATCCTTGTGCCATCGGGGCTGAAGGCCGCGCCTGCCACGGCGCCCGCGTGTCCCGTCAGCGTGAGCAGCGGGGTTCCCGCAGCGGCGTCCCACACAACGGCGGTATTGTTAGGAGCGCCGGTGACGAGGCGCCTGCCGTCGGCGCTGAAGGCGATGCTGGCCCAACCGTAGGTGGCACCGTTGAGAGTGACGAGCAGTGCGCCCGTCTCTGCGTCCCATACTTTTCCAGTGGTGTCATTGCTGGTGGTGGCGATGCGCCGGCTGTCGGGACTGAAAGCCACGCAGATCACCGGCCCTGCGTGTCCCTTGAGTTCGCGCACTTCCTTCCAGGTTTCGGTGTCCCAGATCTTCGCGGTCTTGTCATTGCTGCCGGTGACGACTCTCCGTCCGTCGGGGCTGAAAGCCACGCTGTGGACGGACAGGGTGTGCCCTGTCAGGGTGTGAAGGTCCGCGCCGGTTGCGGCGTCCCAGACCTTCACCGGACAAAGCCCGCCCGATGCGTACGATGCCGCCACGATGTGTCTGCCGTCGGGACTGAACGCCGCGCTGTAAAGACTGTTGACGTGCCGGAACGGCGGGTTGGTTTGTTCCCCCGTAACGGTATCCCAGACTCTTGCCGTCCCGTCATAGGAGGCGGTGAGAATGTGTTTGCCATCGGTGCTGAAGGCGGCGCTCCTCACCGTGTTGATATGCCCGCCCTGCGCTTTGAGGACGGGAACTTCCTGGCCTGTGATGCCGTCCCATACTTTCGCGGTCCCGTCATTGCTGGCGGTGAGAATGCGTTTCCCGTCCGGGCTGAAAGCCGCGCTGTGCACCATGCTGGAATGCCCCTTGAGAACGAAAACCGGCCGGCCGGCCGTGGTCTCATACACCCGCGCCAGGTAATCGTAACAGGCGACGACGATACGTGTGCCGTCGGGGTTGAAAGCCACATCGCTCAACTGGGCCGTCCCTGCGACCGGCACGACCCAGAGTTCCTCACCGGTCGCGGCATCCCACACCTTCACGCTCCGGTCCACATGGGCGGTGGCGATGCGCCGGCCATCGCGGCTGAAGGTCACGCGGAACACCCCGGTCATCGGCCCCCTGCTCTTCAGCGCGAAAGGCACTTCCTGACCCGTCCCGGAGTCCCACAGGTTCACGGTGCCATCATAGCCGGCGGAAATCAGTCGCTGCCCATCGGGTCTGAACGCCAGGCTCGAGACTTCCCGGGGATGCTCTGTTAGGGTGAAAACCTCCGCGCCCGTCCCCGCGTCCCATATCTTCACCGTGTGGTCGTCGCCGCACGCAGCGATGCGCATCCCGTCAGGGCTGAAGGCTGCGCCCCGCACCATGGCGGTGTGCCCCTTGAGATCGTGGACGGCTTCGCCGGTATCCACTTCCCACACTTTCACGTCACCGGACGCTGTTCGTCCGGGTCTCCACTCACCTGAACCGATGACCACGCGTTTGCTGTCGGGGCTGAAAGCTACGCTGGACACGCTAAGGCGGGGGCCTTTGAGCTCCCTGAGTTTCCGTCCTGTTCCTGCCTCCCACACCGTCGCGATCCCTTGGTCGGAGGCGGTGACGATGCGGTTGCCGTCCGGGCTCCATGCCGCGTCCGCGACGTTGCTCGTGTTTCCTGAAAGCGTCAGGAGCGGACGGGTGCGGGCGCGGAGGTAGCGGTACTCCCAGCCGCGCCGTTTCACTTCACTTCGATCAAGGTAATACTGCGCCAGGGCACCGTTACCGGACTCAAAGTCACTTTGGGCCAGCATCAGATTGCTGGCATAAACCAGCCCCTCGGCCCGTTCTTTTTCCGTCTCCGCCCGGTTTTTTTCCGTCTCGGCTTTTTTCTGCTCACGAGCCGCCTCCTCCCGGGCTTTCTCCGCAGCGACGCGCTGTTGGGACTCCTCCTTGCGGGCCTCTGTGGCCTCAACGGCTTGCCAGATGCTGATTCCCGTGCCCGCGATGAGTGCGAGCGACACGGCGGCCACCGCGGTGAAGGCCGTTTTATTCCGCTGCCACGCCTTTTGAATTTTGTAGGCCGCGGTCGGCGGCCGGGCCGAGATGGGCTCACTGGCCAGATGCCGCTGAATATCCATCGCCAGTCCGTTAGCCGTGTCGTAGCGGCGCGAGCGGTCTTTCTCCAGGCACTTCATCACGATCCAGTCGAGGTCGCCCTCAAGCTGATGCACCAGTTTGATTTCATCAGTCTGGCGGCATTTGGCGGCGGTGGTCAGCACCGGTCCTGCGAGCGTGTGCAGTTTTGTCGAGGGGCGTTGCGGCTCCCGTTCGCGGATGATCTGCCGCAGGGCATCGAGGCCACCCTGCAACATCTCCTTCGCATCAATCGGCGTTTGCCCCACCAGCAGCTCATAGAGCAGGACTCCGAGGCTGTAGATGTCCGCCCGGGTATCAATGTCCAGCCCGCTCAGCTCCGCCTGCTCGGGGCTGATGTAGGCCGGAGTGCCGATGAACTGCTGGAACTGCGTGAACAGCGTCTTGTCCGTCAACTGGCTCTGCGTGGCCTTGGCGATGCCAAAATCAATGACCTTCGGCACGGGCACGCCGTCGTGCAGCGTGACGAGGATGTTGGTGGGCTTGATGTCCCGGTGGATGATCCCCTTCTGGTGCGCGTGCTGGATCGCCTGACAGACCTTGATGAACAGATCCAGCCGTTCCCTGGTCGGGATCTGGTTTTGGTCGCAGTAGTCGGTGATCTTGATCCCCCGGACCAGCTCCATCACAAAATAAGGCCGTCCGGTTTCGGTGATGTCGGCATCAAAAATCCTCGCGATATTCTCGTGGTCCATCATGGCCAGCGCCTGCCGCTCGGCCTCGAAGCGGGCCACGACCTGCCGGCTGTCCATGCCCAGCTTGATGATCTTGAGCGCCACGCGCCGCCGGACCGGCTCGCGCTGCTCGGCCATCCACACCTCACCGAATCCGCCCTCACCGATTTTTTCCAGCAGCTTGTAGCGGCCCAGCATCTGCGCGGGAGTCTCGGGCGGGGCCGGTTCAGGTGAAGAGAGAGGAGGCGCCTCCACGGCCGGATCCCTCATGAAGCCGTCCTGTTGGTAATGATCCGCCAGCAGCGCCTCCACCCTCGCCCGCTGCACCGGATTCGTTCCACACGCCCCGTCCAGAAACGCGCTGCGTTCCTGCGGAGTACACCTCTCCATCGCCTCGAAAAAGATTTCCTTCTCCGAACGTGGACCGGGGGTCTCGGAATCGCTCATTTTGATGTCCTGTCACCAGTGCATGGCGTAATCGGGGGAACAAAACACGCCATGATCGCAAAACTAATTCACGGTTTCCCTGCTCACTGCGCCCGAATCGCCCCCTTCAGCCAGGCCCGGGCAAAAAGCCAGTGCCGGTCGGCGCTGCGCGGCGAAATGTCCAGCGCCTCGGCGATTTCGGGAATGGTCAGACCGACGAAATAGCGCAGCTTCACCACCTGAGCGGCGACGGCGTCTTCCACAGACAGCGCATCGAGGGCATCATGCACGGCCACGATTTCATCCGCCGGCGCGGTGAGTTCGATGGGGGACTCGAACATCTCATCCGGAGATTGCCCGTGGTCACGCTTCAAAGCCGACTTCTGCCGGGCCTTGTCTATGAGGATGCGCCGCATGGCTTCGGCTGCCGCGCCGAAGAAATGGCTCCGACCGCGCCACTCCTGCCGATTCGAACCGGCCAGTCTAATCCAGGCTTCGTGAACCAGCGCCGTGGCCTGCAGCGTCTGCCCGGGTTTCTCGCTGGCCATCCTGGCGGCCGCGAGTTTGCGCAACTCTTCATAGACCAGCGGCAGCAACTGGTCGGCCGCTTTGGGATCGCCTTCATCGATCGCGCTCAGTATTTGGGTAACGTCGGACATGTGCGTGATGGTAGGCCGCGGCCAGCGGAGGGCGAGCGCGTTCATCGGGAAAAGGGAGCAGGAACTGGCGTCTCCCGCGCACGCATGAACTGGCAGGAGGCAGTGGAGATTGTTTGATCGAAACGGAACAGGAATCTGCTGCGGTGCCATCGCACTTCACAAGGTAATTCAGAGGCATTGAACCGGGGATCCGTGCGAAGGTGTGCCCTGTTTTAGCGCCATTCGGGATCACACGGCACCGAAAACTCCACTTGAACCATGAGCAGGCTCCAGAGCTTCCTGACTGTCCCCTCACGACCTTGCGGCGGGACGAACCAAAATCCGGTCTGGCCGCCCGTCAGAAAAAATATTTCCCCGGACTAACCGTTTGCGAATGCACAATCCGCATGTCATGGCGGAAACGAATGATGGCTGACCTCGACTCGATCTACTTTGCCGCCAGGCAACTGTCACCCGGTGAACGCCCCGCCCGCCTCGCCAGGGCCTGCGGCGACGCCGGGTATTTTCCCGCCGCATTATATCTCAATTGATAGAAACAGTAACTCCATGAAAACGAAGCACCCGTCACTCTGGAATCAGATCAAAAAACCACTCAGTGCAACTTGCGCCGCATTGCTGGCCTTGACCGGCACCGCCCCGGCGACGGTCCTGTTAACCACCGCAGGCTACACCAACAATTTTTCAGTGGCTCCCGTGGCCGGCGACTGGATTACCTCCAATTCGAATATCGCCGGTACGGACGCCACTTTCGCCACAGCGGCGGATGTTGACACATTCGTCATTACCAATAACTACAACGCCAGCGGGCTCACGACGGCCCTTGGGGCCTCCACCACCAATCCACCCAGTGCCAACGTGCTCGCCCGCTGGAACGGCAGTGCTACGGACAGCAACCTTGGCCTGAAACTCCTCCAAATGCGTCCTCTCCAGGCCACGGCCAAAGGTGCCAACGTTCTCCTCTTCAAGATGCAGAACAACACAGGTGGACTCGTTCCCAGTATTGATGTGGCCTACAACTTTGGCAATCCGGGAGCCGGCACCGAACAAATACCCGGCTGGCATGCCTACTACAGCGTGACCGGCAATTCCAATTGGATCAAAATTCCGGCGTTCTCCACGGCCACTCCGGGGCGTCTCACTGCCAATCTCGATTTTGGTGGAGCCGGGTGGAGCAACGGGGCTTTGGGCTATATTTTGTGGGTGGATGACAATGCGGCGGGAGCGGATACCGTTGAGGCCTCCTATACGATGGACAATTTTGTCGTCACCGTGACGGCCCCCCCGCTCTTTGCGATTACGGGAATCGTGGTTGACCAGGGAGCGGTCACGCTGACCTGGCGGTCCCAGCCGCTACACCTTTACCGCGTGGAACGCTCGGAGGGAGTGGCGCCATGGGACCCGGTGGCGGAGCGCTACCCGGCCGGCGGAGCCACCGGCGGTTCCACGGCATTCACCGATCCGGCCCCGCCGAGCCCCCGCACGAGGGCCTATTACCGGGTGGTGGACCTTGGCACGGATGACATTGAACTGCATTCCATCACCAATGCCCGGATGAGTACCGGGGATGTGGGTTATACGCTGGACGGCCTCCAAATGGTCAATTCACGTGTCAAACTTGAAAGCAGTGCCAATTTCGGGCCCGGCGGTAGATACGGCAAATCGATTCAGATTACGGATGGTTACGGCAGTTCCGGCGATCTGACCGCATTGAATGCCAATCCCGATATCAGCATGTTTTATTTCGGGATCTTTGACTCGGGTAACCCTTCGCTGGTTCCTTTCACCGGCGCCGAACTCGACTCCTTGCACGACTGGTCGGTTCGTGGAGGCAAACTGATCATAGGAGCCAGTGCTCCTGTCCCTGGATTTAGTTGGCAGTTTGATATCCTCAACTCCCGCTGGGGTTTTGATCTGACAGGGGTTGATACAGGAATTGCCCCAACGCCTGTGATTCCCACAGCCGCCGGCCTGAGTTCCCTCCTCTTTGACGGGCCGTTTGGAACCGTCTCTCTCGCTAACGAAGGTGGCTCCTCGCAGGGTTATTTTTCCACCATCCCGGCCGGCTCCGTCGTACTTGCCGATAATGGCCAGGGCCAACCCACCATCTACCTCGATTGCAATACCCTGGACCTGGTTGTCGCTGACGGCGATATTTTCACCTCTCTGGGAGGAGTGACTGCTGGCGATGGAATATCCACCCCAAACGATATCCTGTGGGCCAACGCCATCGCCTACATGGATGCCCTGGAGGACCCGCCGGTGATCACCCGGAACGGCAATATATTGTCCACCGCCGACTATCCCGGCTACCAGTGGTATAACGGCGGCGACGCCATCCCCGGAGCCACCGGCCGCACCTATACGGCCTCCTCTGGAGGAAGCTACAGCGTCCGGGTATCAATGCGCTGCGGATGCGCGAATGTGCCCTCGCTCAATACAGTTCAGATCCCGTTCTAAATCACGGCCATTAGCTACGATAAAGGCACCCGGGCAGTCGATGTCACCTTCACCGCCTCCCGGCCCCAGGACCCCGGCGAACACGTTCTCGCGATCTCCGTGCACAACGTTGCCCGCGTTGACGACAATCCGGCGTTCGATCTCCGCATCCTCGTACTTCTTGTCGAGGACGCGCGCCACATAGCTGCCCGACGCTGATGTCGCTGTGCAGCGTGTAAGCCTATTTCGCAACAATATCGACCGGATGGATTACGTGGATTACCAGGCAGCGGGACTGCCCATTGGCAGCGGAGTCACGGAAGCTGGCTGCAAACTACTGGTCAAAAAGCGGCTGCGCGGTCCCGGAATGACATGGGGATTTAAAATGGCCGGACACATTCTCAAATTGCGGACGCTGGCGCACAGCGCCGGAGAACGCCGGGCGGGACTTTGGCGAACCATTCTAACACAAAAGTCCGCGTAAAATGACAGGATTTAACGGTCCCACCCGTGAAGGCCCCGGTGATGCTTCGAAGTGGATGCCGTCCGCATGGAAGGTTCCGGGGGCGCCATCTCGAATCACGACCAGTTCGTCTTCAGGACGCCAAGGCGAGCCCCTGGTAATTGAGGATCATTACCTTCTCGAACGGATTGATGCTCGCGTCACCGTCGCTGGAACCCCTGCCCCTGCGGGTACTACGGCGATCCGAAACGCGGGTGCGGCACGGTCTGAATTGGAACTTGCCTTCGCGTTGGAATTAGGTGAGGGGCAGGGTCCAGCCGACCAGCCCTGATTGTCTTCAGTAACAACTATGACGGACCAGCCCCAGAAGAAACTCGCTGCTCTGATGTTCACCGATCTTGTAGGATCGGTGGCGCTGCAGCAGCGGTTGGGAACGGCGGCTTACATGCGGTTTGTCGCACGGCATGACGAGATTTTCCAGGAGTGCCTGGCCGCAGCAGGGAACAGCGCGATTCTCAACGAGACCGGTGATGGATTCCTTGTGCGGTTCGATGATCCGGGCGACGCCGTGAATACCGCCCTGCGGCTGCAGTGGCGGCTGCACGGTGAAATGTGTCAGGGCGAGCGGATCCGGATCCGCATCGGGCTGCACCTCGGCGTCGTTACGGAAATGGAGGAAAGGAACCGCGGGGAAAAGCGGGCGGTGGGGATGCCGATCAACCTGACGGCGCGGATCATGGACCTCGGCGAAGGCGGGCAGATTCTGATGACGAGGACGGTTTACGAGGACGCCCGCAATTATGTCAGGGAGCACCCCCGGGTCGGGGAGGGGGTGGCGATGCCGGCGATTCAATGGCAGTCGCACGGGCAATACGAGTTCAAAGGCAATCCCGACCCCATCGAGATTTTCGAAGTCGGCGCGGAGGGAATCGCCCCGCTGAAGGCTCCGGAGAGCGGGGGGAAAGCGAAACGGGCGGGTGAGACTGCCGCGGGCGTCCGCTCCGAAACCGGCCGGGTGGAGTTGCCGCTGGAAGTCCTCTCGCCGGAGGCTGTCCGGGGCAGCGACGTGCTGCTGAACTATGTGGCCATTGACGATCAGCCCCTCATGGAGGGCAAGCCGGGCTGGGTCTCGGAGCTGCACCGCAATCTGCAGGTGCGCGTCGAGCAGTTGTCGGGTGAAAAAGTGAAGATTGCCCGCGTGCCCGAGGAGTCGATCACGCCGGCGATCGAAGCGGAAGTGCTTGAGCATCTCCCGCGGCTCAAGGCCATGATCTCAGTGGTCTCGCCTCCGTTCGTCCGTTCCCGGGCCTGCCGCCGGGACGTCGAGGGGTTTTGGAACCTCGCCGGGAAAACCGGCGGCCGCTGGGTGGAGGACAAGGCGCGCCTGCTCAAAGTTCTCAAGACGGCCGTCTCTGCGGAAGAGATGCCGAAGCCGCTGGGCGATATTTTCTCGCCCCTGCTGGGCTTCGAGTTCTTTGAAAAGGACCCGCAGACCGGGCGCATCCGCGAGTTCGACGAAGCCTTCGGGCCGGGACTGAAGCAACGGTTCTTCGAGCGGGTTTACGACCTTGCCTACGATGTCTCCCAGGTGCTGCGCCTGCTCAAGCAACTGGACTCGCAGCCTGCCCCTAACGTCGTCACGCCCGGCACGCGGCACCGGGTCTATCTTGCCACCACCACTTCTGACGTCCAGGATGAACGCGACCGCATCCGGCGCGAGCTGCTGGAACGCGGTCACCAGGTGCTGCCTGACGGTCCCCTGCCCATGCTGGCCACCGACATCGAACGTGTGGTGCAGGAATGCCTCTCGGGATGCACCATTGCCGTCCACCTGCTTGGCCAGCACTATGGCACCACTCCTGAAGATTCCGCCGAGTCCCTGCCCGCGCTGCAGGTGCGTCTGACGTGTCAGCAGGCGCATCGTCAGGATTTGCAGCGACTCATCTGGATGCCCGGGACCGGCGAATGCGCCGATGCGCGACAGCGGGAATTTCTCAGCCGCGTGCAGGAGGATCCATCGCTGCAACACCGCGCCGAGATTCTGGAAGGCGATCTGAACCTGCTCAAGAAAGACCTCATCCGGTGCCTCGCGCCCCCGGAGGAGAAGAAGGCGGAAACGCCCGGAACGGGAGCGCGTTCCGCGTCCGCGGGGATCCCCCGGGTCTATCTCATTTGCGATTCGAAGGACGAAGGGGAGGTGGAAGCCCTTGAGGACTATCTGTTCGATCAGGGACTGGAGGTCTGCCTGCCCGCCTTCGACGGCGATGACGCCGATGCCGCCGCCCTCCACCAGGACAATCTAATGAACTGCGACGCCGTGCTGGTTTACTACGGGGTCGCCCCGAGGGCATGGGTGGATATCAAGCTGCGGGAACTGCTCAAAGCCGCGGGTTACGGCCGGGCCACTCCCATCACGGTCCAGGGAGTTTACGTCGCGCCGCCGGACGATCACCGCAAGGAACGCTTCCGCTCCCACCAGGCCTGCGTCATTCACCAGCCGGGTGCGTTCGCGCCCACCGCGGAACTCTCAGCCTTCGTCGGCCAAATCAAGGAGGCCTGCGCATGATCCACGGTTCCAAATCAGCCAATCCGTTCCCCGGCCTCCGCTCGTTCCGTCAGGACGAGGACTATCTCTTCTTCGGACGTGAGGAACAAACCATCGAGCTGCTCCAGCGCCTCGGCAGCAACCGCTTCGTCACCGTAGTCGGCACCTCCGGCAGCGGCAAGTCGTCACTGGTGCGCTGCGGGCTGCTCTCGGAATTGATCGGCGGCAAAATGCGTCAGGCCGGCGCCTCATGGGAAGTCGCCGTCACCCATCCCGGCGGCAACCCGCTGGCCCTCCTCACC
>JANNVM010000143.1:0-1956 GCA_031414455.1 Verrucomicrobiota bacterium | reverse complement strand
ACGACGACGAGGACGAAGCCCACAGTGAAGCGTGACGACAACTCGGCGATCTTGCGCGCCCTACCAAAGACTCACTCAGGAGCGTAGGGGAATGGCCGTTCTCTCAGCGTCCCATCTCCGGATAAAGCAAGACGTCTTTATCCTCCGGTCTCGCCTCGAAGATGCTTTCCTCACCCGGACCGAAGTGCCACAACTCCGCACCGCTGAGCACGTCAGGGGTGAATCGTTTACCGCTGACAAATTCAGCGTCGGGCATGGACAGCCCCAGGACGATGCGACTGCTGGCGCAACCCAGGGATCGGAAGGATAAGCGCATCCGCTCGTCTATCAGAACAGCCGCCGGCACTGCGGGCAGGTGGAGAATGAACATGCCCTCGTCCTCCTGCCGACTCCAATACGCGGTGGAACGTGCCTGCCAGATGTCGCACACGATCTCCAGGTTCCGGCTGCCGGCGTTCACCTCGCGAATGCGCAGCCGGGTTCCATGACCGGCAGCGGCGCTGCCTTCCCTAAGATTCAAAGCAAAGCCGGCAGCGGGCGCGACAAATTGCCCGACCACATTTCCACGCAGTCGCGCGGGCCACGGTTCCTTGCCAGCCCCGTAGGTAAAGGAGAACTTCCGGTCTCCCTCCTCACCGGTGCCGTCGGAATACCACCGGGTAGCTGCGGGAAATCCATCGCGGATTCGCTGTCCGGTAACCGTCGTTAGCCATGAGAGCGCACGATTCTGGGACCACGGAAGGAAAATATCCGGACTGTATGGTGCTTCTATGCCCTCACGTTTCTTCGACCCGCTTACCATAAGTTGTTCATGGAGGATTGCGACCTCGCGATCCTCCGGTACGCCGCGCAGTTTCACCACGCCCAGTGCTTTCACGCCGGCGGCCGGGAATTCCCCCGGCACAGTCGCGGCGATCTGCAGGTGAGTGATGAAGTTTCCTCGCACCGATATCCAGACCAGCGCAGGCCCCACGATGAGCCAAACGATCGCGCTGACGGTGAACCAGCGCGGCATGCGCCCTCTCATGCCTGCTGCCCACACTGCCACAATAGCAAAAGCGGGAACCGCACACGCCACCATAAAGAAGGCACCACGCGCCGTGCCGCCGTAATACCTCAAGATAATGGGGAAGTCCCGGAGCCTAACGTCGGCATAGATCAGCAGTGCCGCGCCCGCAGAAATGACGCCGCCCGCCACCCCGAGGGCCACGACGGTCGCCGTCCAGCCCCGCGCCAGAGAGCGCAGTCCTGTGAGCACCAGCAACGCGCTGACAATGCCTACCGGTTCCGCCAGTCCCGCGCGCCACTGCGCCGGAGTTTGGTCCAGCATCAGGCCATTGATCAGCCAGCAGACAAGCGCCGGACCCGCGAGCGCCACAATAACAAACATCACCTGCGCCAGACATACCGTGCGCCATCGCGGCGGACGCGTCCGCCAAAAGCTGTCGGTTCCCCTCGCAGGGTCCGCGCCGGCAGTTTCCAGCGCGAGAATTACTGTCAGCCCCAATAGCGCTACATGCTCATGGAAATAGATCGCCTCAGTCCACGCGGTCTCCGGCATTGTCCACACCAGCCACGTCAGGATAAACCACAGCGCTGCGTGAACGGCGAGGAGCGCGCGCTGCCGCTTCACTTGCCAGAGAAATTGATGCATCACGTGTCTCATGGCTTCTTGATAGCGACGGATTTGCGGACGAAGCGGCGTTTCTCCCTATCGAACGTGAAATCGTCCACTGTCAGGCCGGCGAACCACTGGAGAAATTCCGGCGCGGGCCTCTGGTCGCGTGAATGATCAGCCCTTCCGTCCTCGAACAGGATGAGACCGGTGGGTGGTGGAGGATTACCCGAGGCATCAAGCACACTCCTATACAGCAGTGAGGCGGCGCTGCTCTTTCTCTGGTCGGACTTGCTGCTCAAGTCCTTGAGCAACTCAGCGAGATAATCCTGGGAACCAGC
>JANNVM010000142.1:0-9471 GCA_031414455.1 Verrucomicrobiota bacterium | reverse complement strand
GCAGGTCTGGGACATGAATTTCACCACCGACTCCAATGCGGTGGACGTGGCGATGGGCCGCCTGCGCCGCAAGGTGGACGAACCGTTTCCCCGCAAGCTGATCCATACGGTGCGCGGACTTGGCTATACCATGGAGGTCCGTACCCATGAATGAATCCGCTGCTGAGTCCGCTCCCCGCCGTTCGCTCGCTCTCACGCTGCGGCTGGTGGCGGGGTACACCCTTGTGGCGCTGGCCACTTTGTCCGTGGGCGGATGGTTCCTTCACCGCGGACTCCTCCAGAGCTTCCACGCGGAGGATGCCGACATGCTCTCCGGGCATATCGCAAGGCTGCGTGCGGATGTGCGGAAGCGTCCGGCGGATCTGCACGAGGCGGAGGAGCACATCTCAGCCAGCGCCGACCAGACGCAGGTGGAGAAAATCTACGGCACGCTGCTGGATTCCTCGGGCCGCGTCCTGCTGCGGAGCCGGGGAGCGGAGGCTCTGGCGCCTCCGCCGGAAGCCTATCCCGCCGCGGTTTCCCCCAACGAAAAGCTGAGCGGCGTTAACGAGTGGCGCTCACCCGGAGGCGCGCTCTGCTTCATCGCGGTTGCAGAGGTCGAGCGTCACAAGGGGCAGCCGCCTCTCATCTATCAAGTTGTTATGGAAGCCACCCATGTTGAGGCATGGATGATGAATTTCCGGCGCCAGCTCATGGTCGTCGTCGGGGTCGGCACCCTGGCGTCCTCGCTCCTTGCATGGTTCATCACCCGGCGGGGCCTGACACCGCTCCGTGACATCACGGCATCGGTGCAGCGCGTCACGGCGTCGGGACTTGAGGAGCAGCTCGGCGCCCGGGCCTGGCCGGCGGAACTTTCCACGCTCGCCGCCGAGTTCGACAAAATGCTCGCCCGTCTGCGCGATTCCTTCGAGCGCCTCTCCCAGTTCACTGCTGACGCCGCTCATGAATTCCGCACCCCCATGAACAATCTCATGGGAGCCACCAGCCTCACACTCTCCCGGGACCGCACGCCCGACGACTACCGCCGGACCCTCGAAGCCAATTTTGAGGAATATGAGCGGCTTTCCCGCATGGTGGAGAGCCTGCTTTTTCTCGCCCGCGCCGAGCACGCCGGCAGCGGGCTCCACAAACAATTCCTCGATGCCGTCGGAGCCGCCCGTTCGGTGATCGATTTCTTTTCCGCCCTCGCCGAGGAAAAAGACGTCACCCTCACGGTCTCCGGCGTCACCGCGCTGCATGCGGATGAAACCCTTTTTCGTCAGGCGCTAACAAATCTCGTTTCCAATGCGATCCGCCACACGCCCCCCGGCGGCCACGTCTCGATCACTCTCAGCACCGCCGCGGATGGCGGGGCCATAGTGGCCGTGCAGGACACCGGCAGCGGCATTTCGCCCGGGCACCTGCCCTATGTCTTTGAACGCTTTTACCGCGCGGATGCCTCCCGCACCGGCAGCACATCGGGTGCCGGCCTTGGTCTCTCGCTCGTCCAGACACTCATGACCCTCCACGGCGGCACCGTCACCGCAGAGAGCGAATCCGGACAGGGTTCTGTCTTCACCCTGCGATTCCCTCCGGGCACCACCCGTCCCCTCCCTGCCAAACGCCTCTCTCCAACCTCATCTGATGCTCCCGAGCCTTCGTTCACTGCTCCCGGCCTTGCTTCTGGCATCACTCACGGGTTGTGAGGCTCCCCGGAGTTTCCCGCATCCTGAAGATGGAATCGCCCGGCGTTCGGGATTCCACGCCGGCCCGCGTCCGCAGGCCCTGACATTTACGTGGCCGGACGGCATTCGCAGCGGGCAGTCGCTCAGTGAAGATCAGGCCATCGCCATCGCCCTGTGGAACAACCCTGACTTTCAGGCGGCTCTCGCCGGCCTCGGTCTGGCCCGCGCGGACGTCATCAAGGCCGGCCAGTTACCGAACCCCGCACTCGGGATGCTCTTTCCCAACAACGCCAGCGCGCTCGAAGCTGCGGTAAAGCTGCCGCTTGATGCCCTGTGGCTGCGCCCGCTGCGCGTCCAGGCCGCGCAACTGGATGCTCAGGCCATCGCCGATAACCTGACTCAAGGCGGCCTCGATGTCATTCGCAATGTGCGCGTCGCCTGCGCCGGCATCGAACTCGCGCGGCAGCGCCGTCTGCATGCGGAGGAAAGCGCTGCGGCCTTCGCCGGCATGGCGGAACTCGCCGCGGCACGCCTCAAGGCGGGCGACACCGGCGAACTCGAACCCAGTCAGGCGCGCGCCGAGGCGCAAGTCTCGCGTCAGGAAGCGCAACGCCTAACCTACGAGGAGAAGCTGGCCGGAGAAAACCTGCGCGCTCTGCTCGGCATGTCGTCCGGCGGTGCCGCGCTGTCGCTGCGTCCGCTGCCACCCGCCCGCACTGCCGCGCCGGCGTCTGTGAATTCGCTCGTCGCCACCGCCCTCGCCTCACGCCCTGACATTCGCGCGGCGGAACTCTCCGTTCTCGCCGCCGGGACTCGCGCGAAACTGGCCAAAGCGGAAATCCTCTCCCTGACAGTTGCTGCAAAGTCCACCAGCGGGGCCGGCACGCAGCCAGGCTTGGAGGGCACGCTGCCTTTACTGAACCAAAATCAGGCCGGACGCGCCCTGGCTGATGCCGGCGTTGAGAAATCCCTGCGCCAATTCAACCTCGTGCGCGAACGCGCCGCCGCCGAAGTCCGCAGCGCCCGCGTTAAGCTGGATGCGGCCCGCAGCGTCTCCGCCGGCTGGGAGACAGTTATTCCGTCGCTCCTCACGGCGGTGGAGACAGCCCGGCGCTCCGTCGAACTCGGCGAAGCGAATCAACTCATTGCGCTGGATGCCACCCGTCGCCTTGCCGAGGCCCGCGCCAAATCCGCCGAAAGCGAAGCCCGGCTCCGCGAAGCCCGGGCCGAACTAGCCCACGCCATCGGAACAAAACTGCCATGAAGAAAAACTCATCAACTGTGGAGTGGGCTTCCCGCCCGCCGGTATCTTCATCGTGCGGACTGGAAGCCCAGACCACTGCGCTCCTCCTCGCGCTTTGCCTCACACTTCCCGCCCCGGCCGTTGAGCCTGCCAATCCTCCCTCAAAAATCGAGAACGCCGTTAAGGAAGCCGATCTGCCACTTCTAAAGATTACGTCACTGGCGGAGCAGAGACTCGGGCTCAAGACAGCAAAAGTGGAGTCAAAGAAATTGCCGGAGACCCGCGCCTTTCCTGCTGGCGTACTCATTCCGCTGGCCGCGCCGGATGCTCCCGCAGGACTCGCGCCGCTGCCGCTCGGCACCCCGGATGACTTTCGCAAAGTCGCCGAGCTGCAGGCGATCGCCGACGGTGCCGTCGCTGCGGCCAAAGCCACTCTCACGGGCGCTGAACTCACCCTGACACGCGCCGAAATGCTCTCGAAAGCCAATGCCGGCAGCGAACGCGCCCTTGATGATGCGCGCACCCAACTTGCCCTCGCGAACACTGCCCTCGCTACCACCGCATCGCAGCGCGCGCTCCTCGGCACGGAGGTCGCCGCCGCTTTGAAATCCCCGCGCCGCTGGATCAGCGTCAGTATTGCCGCCACCGAACTCACGCGACTCGACACCACCCTCGCTGCGGGCGTGAAGCCCATAGGGGACGCCAAAGCCGCTTCACTTCCTGCCAAACCAGTCGCCGCGCCGCCCTCCGCCACTCCTGCTGCCGGCACTGTGGACCTGTTCTATGAGGTGGAGGCCGCGGCGTTCCTAACCGGCCAGCGCGTGCAACTCGATATTTCCCTCAAAGGCAGCGAAGCCCCGAGACTCGTTCTTCCGTGGAGCGCCGTGCTGTTTGATCCCCAGGGCGGTGCATGGGTCTATGAACAAACCGCACCGCAAACCTTCACGCACCGCCGCGTCAGTATCCTGCGCGTCGCCGGCACGGACGCCGTGCTCGAAGCCGGGCCCCCCGCCGGGGCGACGATTGTTATTACCGGCGCGGCCGAACTCTTCGGCGCCGAGTTTGGCGGATTCAAATAACCTGCACCATTCATATCCCATGAAACAACTCATCACCATCCTCATCTCCGTCGCCGCCGGCGGCGCACTCGTCTGGTATTTCAATGGCCGCGACGCCAGCGGACCATCACCAAACGCAAAGACCACGACGCCCGGCGCGGGCAAACCCGCCGCGCCAGGCACAATGGTTTCAACTCCCGCGCCCGGCGCGCCAAAGACACTCAGTGAAGCCGACAAGATTGCCGCCGCTCTGAAAGACCAGGTCGTCGTGACTCTCGGCAAAGTCGAAGACGTAGGCCGCCAGGCCGGCGTCATGCTGCTGTCACAAAGCGAACTCGCCGCCCTCCAGGCCATAGACGCTGCCACGCGCACGCCTGAGCAAAGCCGCCGCCTGCGCGAACTCGAACGCCAGCGCGCCAGCGCCCTCGGCACGCTGCCGGAGGTCGCGCAATTCCAGGACAACCCCGACGAGTACGCCCGCTTCTTCGGCTCTCTCCTCACCGAAGCGGCGAAACTCGACCCCGCGCAAAGCAAGGCCGTCACCGACTACATGCGCACCCGCGGCACAGAGATGGTCGCTGCTGGATTCAATGCCGCCATGAAGCCTGCCGATGCCGCGCAGGAGGACGTATGGGAGGAGAAGCGCGATGCCTTCAACGAGGAGACGGTGGAAGGCGTGACCAAAATCCTGCCGCCGGGAGAGGCCGCGCGCATCGGCTTCACTGACAAGTTCATGGAGCTGATGGAGCAGGATTTCGACAAAGCGAAGTAACACCGTGCTCTCTTCTCTGGTCGCCGCTTCGCTTCGCTTTCGCGTGCTCGTGCTCGCGGCGGCCGTCGCGCTCATCGTCTTTGGCTGGCGATCAGTGCAGAACGCACCGCTGGACGTGTTTCCGGAATTCGCGCCGCCGCTCGCGGAGGTGCAGACCGAAGCACCGGGATTGTCCACAGAGGAAGTGGATGCCCTCGTCACCGTGCCGCTGGAGAATGCGCTCAATGGATTGCCCTGGCTGAAAACGGTACGATCCAAATCCGTGCTCGGGCTCTCGTCCGTGGTGCTGATTTTTGAAGAAGGCACTGATCTGATGCGCGCGCGGCAGATGGCGCAGGAACGGCTCGCGCAGGTGCAGGGCCGTCTGCCGGCCGTGGCGCATCCGCCGGTTCTGCTGTCGCCGCATTCGTCGCTCAGCCGCGTGATGAAGATTGGGCTCACCTCGAAGACGCTCTCGCAGCAGGACCTCAGCGAACTCGCGGTGTGGACGATCCGCCCGCGGCTCATGTCCGTGCAGGGCGTGGCCAATGCCGCCATCTGGGGACAGCGTGATCTGCATTATCAGGTACTTGTGGACCCGGAGCGGCTGCGGGTTGCCGGCGTCACTCTCGATGCCGTGGTGAAAGCCGCGGGCGATGCCTCCGTCGTCGTGCCCGGCGGATTCATTGATACCCCGAACCAGCGCCTGCCCGTCCGCACGCTCAGCACCATCACCAGCCCGGACGACCTTGCGCGCACCGTCGTGGATTGGAAGAACGGCTCGCCCATTCGCCTCGGCGATGTCGCGGAAGTCAGGATCGGCCACCCGCCGCCCATCGGCGATGCCATCGTCAACGACGTGCCGGGCATCATGCTCATCGTGGAAAAGCAGCCATGGGGCAACACGCTCGATGTCACCAGGAACGTCGAGGCCATCCTCGAAACCCTCAAGCCGGCGCTGCCCGGCGTGGACATTGATCCGCGCATCTTCCGCCCGGCCACGTTCATTGAGACTTCGCTCGCCAATCTCAGCCATGCCATGTGGCTCGGCTGCATCCTCGTCGCCATCGTGCTCTTTGTTTTCCTCTTCGACTGGCGCACCGCGTTCATCAGCCTAACGGCCATTCCTTTGTCGCTGCTCGCCGCCGTGCTGGTGCTGCGCTGGCACGGTGAGACGATCAACACCATGGTCCTCGCCGGACTGGTCATCGCGCTCGGCGAAGTGGTGGACGACGCCGTCATTGATGTGGAGAACATCCTGCGCCGGCTGCGGCTCAATGCACTCCTTGCAAAACCGCGGAGCGCCTTCCGCGTCGTGCTGGCCGCGTCGCTGGAGGTCCGCAGCGCCGTCGTCTATGCCACGCTCATCGTCGTGCTCACCACGCTCCCGGTTTTCTTCCTCGACGGTCTTGCCGGCAGTTTCTTCCGCCCCCTCGCCCTGGCGTATATCCTTTCCATCCTCGCCTCGCTGGCCGTCGCGCTCACGGTTACTCCGGCGCTGAGCCTGATGCTTCTCAAAGGCCGCACGATGCACCGCGGTGACGGCCCGCTGCTGCGCTGGCTCAAGTCCGGCTACCGCAGCGTGCTGCCGTTCTTCATTGGTCGCGCCAAGGCAGCGCTGCTCCTGCTCGTCGTCGCGCTCACCGGCAGCGGCTGGCTCTTCACGAAACTCGGCGAGGAATTCCTGCCCAACTTCCAGGAACGTGACTTCCTCATGCACTGGCTGGAAAAAACGGGCACCTCTGTCGAGGCGATGTCGCGCATCACCGTGCAGGCCAGCAGGGAACTGCGCGCCGTGCCGGGCGTGAATCATTTTGGCAGCCACATCGCGCGCGCGGAACTCGGTGATGAAGTCGTCGGACCCAACTTCACGGAACTCTGGATCTCGCTCGATCCCGAAGCGGACTACGACGCCTCTCTCAAGAAGATCAACGAAATCGTGGACGGCTATCCCGGACTCTACCGCGATGTGCAAACGTACCTGCGAGAACGCGTGAAAGAAGTCCTCACAGGTGCCAGCGCCACCGTCGTCGTCCGGATCTTTGGCCCCGACCTGGCGACACTCCGGGCCCAGGGCGCCGCCGTCAGCAAAGCGATGGAAGGAATCACCGGCGTCACTGCTTTGAAAGTCGAGCCCATCAACACCGTGCCGCATGTGCAGGTGAAGGTGAGGAATGATGCCGCCGCGCTGCACGGTCTCAGTCCCGGGTTAATCAGGCAAGCCGTGGCTACACTCATCAAAGGCCGCAAAGCCGGCGAAGTTTACGAAGACCAGAAAGTCCACGACGTGACCGTCTGGGGCGCGCCCGCCGTCCGCACCGATGCCACGGCGCTCACCAATCTCCTCATTGATACGCCGTCCGGCAGTCATGTCAGGCTCGGCGACGTCGCGGAAGTCGCCATCCTGCCCACGCCCAACGAGATCAAACGCGAGGGCGCGTCGCGCCGGCTGGATGTCACCTGCAACGTCACCGGGCGCACCCTCGGTGAAGTCGCCCGTGACGTGCAGGAGAAGGTCAGTGCGCTGAGTTTCCCCGCCGGCTATCACCCTGAGTTCCTCGGCGAATTCGCCGCCCGTCAGGCCTCGCAGCAGCGGCTCCTGTGGCTCGGCCTCGCGTCGCTGCTGGGCATCCTCGCCTTGCTCCAGACGGACTTCCAAAGCCTGCGCCTCACGGCGCTCGTCGCCATCAGTCTGCCCTTCGCGCTCATCGGGGGCGTGGTCGCCGCATGGACATGGGGCGGCGTGCTCAGCATCGGATCACTCGTCGGCTTCATCACCGTGTTAGGCATCGCCGCGCGGAATGGCATCATGCTCATCAGCCACTACCGGCATTTGGAGAAAGAGGAGCGCATCCCCTTCGGCCCGGAACTCATCCTCCGCGGCGCGATGGAACGCCTCGCCCCCATCCTCATGACCGCCGCCTGCGCCGCCCTCGCACTCGTCCCGCTGGTGATCCGCGGCAACATCCCCGGCCACGAAATTGAGTATCCGATGGCCCTCGTCATTCTCGGAGGCCTCGTTACCAGCACACTGCTGAATCTGCTCATTCTCCCCGCATTGTATGGCTGGCTGGGGCGCGCAGCGAGGTAGATCCCCGGTGGTTTTCCAAGCTGCGCAGCGCAAGCGCGGCTATGGAGGCCCGGAGAAAGGTGCGGCGTGACAGCTATTGAGGAGGATTAGGCGCGGGGGCAAGGGGGTGCCGGGCCCGGTTGGGGACACGTGGCGCCGTTCCGGTGACGGATCAATTGCCCTTCGCCCTGGCTTTGGCCGCCGCGAGAATATCGCGGGATTTGTTCAGCGCGGAGAGTTCCTTAATCAGCGAATTGTAGCCTCCAAAGAGGGAATTGAATTCACCGCGCAGGTCGCCGATCGCCGTTTGGAGGGCCTTGTCGAGATCGGCCGCTTCCTTGCCGCCGATCTGGCGGGTGGGTGTCTCCACCGGAGCCAGCGCCACTTTGAGTTGTTCGCGGCGTGCCGCGATAAGGGAGTCGTTTTCGGCGATTTCCCCGGAAGGTGCTCCGCTGGTCTTGAGTTTGCGGTTCTGCTGCTCAAGGCGTTCGATGCTCTTGCGGAGGCCGGCGGCGATGCTGTCCCGCTGCTTGTTAGTCACGTTCGAGAGTTTGTTATTCTGAGCGTAGTCTTCGTTCAGCGCGTAGTTGGTGCCGTACCAGCTGTCGCCGGTCGCCTTGTAGCGGTCGTAGTCCTTTTCCGTCGGCAGCGATTTCTGAATGAGGAGGATCTGAGCCACCCGTTTCTCGCAGCGGGCGTCAAAAACATCAATGCCGCGCTGCTTCTGTTCCGGCGTCAGTTTCAGCGTCGGCTTGCGCAGTTCCTCGACGAGCGTGGCGCGTTTGGTTTGGTAGTAGGCGATGTTCTTTTTCAGGGCCTCAATGGTCTGCGTCTTCATGCGCGCCACTTTGGTCTTCGAGTCGTTGGAATCACCGATGAGCGTGAGCGCCTTTACGATCGAGTCCACTCTCGCTTCGATGCGGGTGTCGGTGGCTTTGATTTCCTCACGCAGCAGTTCAGTCCGGTTTTCCCTGGCGGCGATGGAGGCCTCCATTTGCGGAATGGTGTAGGCCGGCGCGGCGGCGGCGAGAGTGGCGGATGCGATGAGCAGGGCGATGGTGCGGATGGGATTCATGGAGAATTCGGGAGGAATTACCAGCGCCACTCTGCGCCCAGTACGGGACCATGGGCGGTGATGTCGTAGGTGAAACCGCCGTTCTGGTAGTCCGTGCCGAGGCCACGGTAGCCAAGTCCGATGTTGCAACTGTCGGTGAGTTTGTAGCCGACGAGTCCCATGGCTTGCCATGTGAAGTCCGACCCGCCGGCTCCGATATCACCGCCGGCCCGGAAGAACCACGGCCCGCCGAGACTGGTTTGGAAACGCACACCGACGATGGCATCGGCCCAGGCTTCGTCGCCGGACCGGCTGGCTTCGCCGCCCTTCACCCCTTCCACATCAATGTCCACATCAATCCAGTTCAGGCGGGTGCCCGCGTACAGGTCCACGGCGGTGCGGTCATTTTCCAGCACCCGGTAGTTCAGGGTGACGTTGCCGACGAACTGCTGCATCTTAAAGTCAGCGTCGCTGAGCATCCCGCCTTGCGGATCGAAGTCCTGACCCAGTTCCGCATAGTTGACGTCGGTCAGAATGCTCCATCGCCCGTGCCGGGCCTCAAAGGCGCCCATAAAGGCGAAGTCGAGATCGCTGGCGATGTCATCGAAGCCCACGTTCACATCACCCTCAA
>JANNVM010000141.1:0-1685 GCA_031414455.1 Verrucomicrobiota bacterium | reverse complement strand
TGTAGTAGTCGTTAGGCTGCCATGGAAAGACGGGCGGTCCTCCCATTTTCTCCGAGAGCAATCCAGCCGCGGACAGGGCGTTGTCGCGGATGGTTTCGGCCTGGAGGCGGACTCTCGGGGCGCGCCAGAGCAGTTTGTTCAATGGGTCGGCTTCGGCGTGGCGACGGGCGTCGGTGGAGGACTGCCGGTAGGTGCGGCTGGTCAGGATGGTTTTCAGCAGCTGCTTCACGTTCCATTTCGACTCAATAAATTCCAGTGCCAGCCAGTCGAGGAGCCCGGGATGGCTGGGGAAGCTGCCCTGCAGGCCGAAGTCGCCCATGCTGCGGACGAGTCCATCACCAAAACACAGCTGCCAGAAACGGTTCACCTGCACGCGGGCGACCAGCGGCTGATCCTTCTGCATCAGCCAGCGGGCGAGGCCAAGCCGGTTGCGGGGCTGGCCGGCGGGGAATCCTGGCAGGAAGGCCGGAACATCCCGCTCTACCTTTTCGCCGGGCGTCTGGAAATCGCCGCGCATGAGAACAAAGGCGTCCCTGGGCTGCGGCATCTCCACGCTAACCATCTGGAGGGGATGATTCGCTTCATTGGTGAGAAAGGCCATCCGCTCGCGGGCGGCGGCCAGATCCTGCCGTGGTTTTGCCAGGGCTGCGACGGTGGCGGCGTGGACGTTCCGCAGATAATAATCGCGGAGCAGCGCCGCCTGTTCCTCAGTGCGCCGGGATTTCTCAATTTTGATGGCGGCAAGCACGGGCGGCGGCTCCGGCGTCGAAACGGCTCCAGCACTGGCGGCGATCTCCTGTTCCGTGAGGGCGCGATCATGCATCCGGGCTTCGCGGATGATGCCGGCGAGCATAAAATTGCTCCCGGCCGGCAGCGCCCGGGCACCAAAGATCACACGCCATTCGCCAGCTTTGAAGGTGGCGGCGTCAGCTTTTCTGTAAGGTTTTCCGTAGGGCTTGCCATTCCGGTAGCAGCGAATGGTGCCGTCGTCATCGTAGGCGATGGCAACGTGGACGAATTCCTTGTCCGCCGAGGTCTCCGGCTCAGCGCCGAGGTCCTGCGTGCGGAGAAAGGAATCGCTTCCGGCCATCCACCGTGCGGGTTCCCGCTCGCCGAAAACAATGGCGTCGAAATGCTGCGCTCCGCTGTCCTGCTCCAGCGTCTGCACGCCGATCACCGCACCCCCGGCCTGTTGCAGATTGCTCAATTTCACGAACGCCTCCAGCGTCTTCGCTTTCAGCTCTGACTTTTCCGGAGCTGTCAGGACATGACCGGTTTTTCCATCCAGCAGCAGTCCCTCCGGGCTGAGCGAAGCGCCGCCCTGCAGCGTGCCTTCGCGCTCGCCGATCACATCTTTCAGCCCGCTGGTAAAGTTCCATTGGGCCGTGGGTGCCGGTGCGGGAGGCGGCTGAAAAGTGGCGACAGCTTCCTCCCAGGCGGACTGCGATACTCCCTTCTGCGCCGCCGGGTCGCCGGTGAAACCTGGATCGGTGTAGTCCGTGGTGCTGGCGATTCTTTCCACATCGCTCTCCAATGTGCTGACTTGTTTCCTGACATCCGCCAGTTCGGCCCGCATCTGCTTTGTCGGAGCCCGCATCACGGGCGGCACCGGTTTGCCGTGGAACCCGGACACCCCGCCGGCACCTTCCTCTTCCATGGAATTGAAGAAGGCTGTCAGCTGATAG
>JANNVM010000140.1:0-6283 GCA_031414455.1 Verrucomicrobiota bacterium | reverse complement strand
ATCGCGGAGGGATGCGCCCGCATCATTCCGTTCTTCCAATGGCCGCCTCGCTTGCGGTGCTGACTGCCGTTTCCTCCGTTCACTCCGCGCCGCACCGCTACGACCATGTCGTCATCGTCGTAGAGGAGAACCGCGCGTTTGGCCAGATCGTCGGCGATACGGTCAACGCGCCGTACATTACTGCGCTCGCAAACGGCGGCGTGAGCATCGGGCGAATGTTCGCCCATGAGCATCCCAGCCAGCCGAACTACCTGCAGCTTTTCTCCGGCTCCAATCAGGGTGTCCTCGACGACGAGTTGCCGCGTGGCTTTTCGACGGTGCCCACGGCTGACTATCCATTCAACGCGCCGAACCTCGGGCGGGAAGTCATCAACGCCGGGTTCACTTTTGCCGGTTACAGCGAAGGGCTGGAAGCCGCGGGAGCTTCGGACTGGGCGGATTACGATTCTCACACAGCCACGGCTCCGGGCGTCAAATACCGCCGCAAGCACAACCCCTGGGCCGTACCGCCAAAGCCGCGCCGGTTCCAGCGAATCAAATGGCCGGGACGGTGAACAAAGCGTTCACCCAGTTCCCCTCGGATTTCGCCCAGCTTCCCGCGGGTGCGGTGATTCACTCGGCAAGCTCGTTCTTAACACACCCGCCGACACCACCGGCACGGACTACGACTCCAACAGCACCTTCCGCGCGCACCGCATGATCGTGGACTGGTTCGACACCGCCACATGGAACAGCCGGACGGCCGGCGTCTCCAATAACAATACGGAGGCCGCCAGCGCAGCGTCCTTTTCCCTCGTGCCCGATGTGGACGGCGGCCCGGCGATCTTCGATGTCACCGCGGACGTTGAACTATTCCAAAGCGGCACTCCCAACCGCGGCTGGCTGCTCCGTGCTTCCACCTCCAGCGAGGACGATGGCTGGACGGTGAAGAGCAGTGAATATACGACCGACGTGACGCTTCGCCCGTCACTGGAGCTTACCTACTCCGCACCTTCGAATGCCTATACGGCCTGGGCCGCCGCGCACGGTCTGACGGTCGCCAACAATGGAGGGCTCCTCGACCCGGAGAAAGACGGAGCAGTGAATCTGTTCGAGTTCGCATTTAATCTCAATCCGCTCGTCAACGATGCCAGGGAAGCGACGCCTTCCACTTTCAGCGGCCTGCCGTTTGGCAATATCACCGCGCTCCCGGGCGGGAAGGTGCTGGAGATGACGTTCCTCCGCAGCACGGCTCCCACCGGAACCGGTCTGACTTATACTGCGCAGTTTTCCAGCAGCCTCGACGTATGGAGCGGCGGACTCACGCCGGTGGTGACTCCTATCAATGCCGACTGGGAGCGCGTCACGGTTCGCGACAGCGCAGCAGCCAATTCGTCCCGGCGTTTCGGCCGCGTGGAGGTCATGTTCACGCCCAAAGGCGTTTGCCGGCGAATGCCCGGAGGTTCGCGCCGTGCCGACCTTTGGCGAAGACTACAGAATCCGGCAGCGGGACGAATCAGCTTGCCTCCATCCGCTGCCCGGCGAGCATCTGCCGGACATGAAATGGCAGCCACTCATTCCCTGTGCCGGCTTGTTTTCCGGTGTCATCACCGGCTGGCAGTTCCGTGAGTCGCCGGCGGTCGCTGGATCCGTCGTAAAGGATCATCCCGCGGCTGGCTTGGCGACCGCGTCTCCCGGGCGTCCTCCAGCGGTGACGGAGCTTTCCGAACTCCACGACCACTGGAGCGCCGATGGGGCTGTGGGCATTTACGAAATGCTCGACGGCATGCCCGCCGCCACACTCCTGGCATATTTGGACGAACTGATGCCGCCGGAGACTTACAGCCGCTCGCTGGAGCGCGAAAAGCGCGACGGCATTCGCAGTGCGCTCGTGGAGCGGTTGGCGGAGCGCGATCCCGCCGCATTGGCCGGATGGCTGCTGCGGGTGCCGCAGGGCGAGCTGGGCGGGAACTGGCTCAAGCCGTGTGTCCATGCGCTGCTGCATCAGAATCCGCCGGATACTGCGGCCCTGCTGTCGCGTCTGGAAAAAGCGGACGGCTATACAGTAGAACTGCGGCTGGAATGGCTCGCGGAGCGCGATCCCGCCGCGGCTTTTAAGCAACTGCTCGCCAGCCCCAGGCAACATCCTCCAGATACGCTCGCCCGCTGGATCGCCGCTGATCCTGCGCGCAGTCTTGCTTTTGCCAATGAGCAGCCGGACCGCTGTTCGCTGGTGCTCTATCTCATTGGAGAACAGGGAAGCGCCGCCCTTCGGCAATTCGCCGCCGGCCTCACAGCGCCGGAGGCTCAGCGTCACGCCGGCCGTTTCTTGCTTAGCGCCGCCGCGCGTGAGGGCGATGAGGAACCCATGACACAATATTTCAAAAAGGAGGGAAGAAACTCCGACGACGGCTTGCCGGGAATCGCTATCGAAGCGCTGGCGCGGCTGCATCCGGAGAAGGCCCGGGCGATGGCGCAGGAATTCGCCGGCCGGTCTGCGCTTGTGAACGAAATCCTTGGCCGGCTCGCGACGAGCCATCCGGAGCAAATCGCGGCCATGCTCGCCTCACCGGAACAGCGGGAACTGCTGTCCTGGCATCCTCTGAATAACATGGCCAGCACCTGGTCGCTCAGTGATCCTGCAGCGGCTCAGGCATGGCTGCGCGCGCTGCCGGAGGAGCAGCTTGTCAGGGCGCTGCCGTCCGTGCGGGATATTGCCGACGACCTTCCTGACGGGGACTGGCTGGAGCTCTCCCGCGGCCTGCTGGTGGATTCCGAAGGTGCCAGCGGTCTCGCCTTGCAGATGATCGCTCGCACCACGGATCCCGCAGCCCTTGCGGACTGGTGCGTTTCGTTCCCTGACGGATCCCGCGAGCACATCCTGCACCGGCTGCGCGAGAACCTCCGTGATACCACACTCGCCGATGACGTCGCCCGCCGCGTCCTTGAGGCCCTTCCCTCCGACACGCCATGAAACAGCACGCGCTCCTTCCCGTGCTCACTGCCGGTGCCTTTGCCTGCGGCTTTCTCGCCGTACGGCATTGGCCGGGCGTGCAGGAGCGGGAGGCGGCGATGCTTGCGCCGGTGCCGGCAAAAACCACGACAGCCTCAACCGGGACCGCCGACCCAGCACCGCTGTCATTGCTCGCCAGCCAGTCGGAAGCGAAAAAGCGCGCCGCCTCGCTCACGCCGGCGGCAGCCCGCGCCATCATGGAAGCGCTCCAGCCGCCCGTGCCCGAACGTGAAGCCGCATGGCTGACGGAAGTCCTCCGCTGCTGGGCAGAGAGCGATCCCCGGGCTGCTCTGGATTGGTTGCGCCGCACGGCAAAGACCGGCACCCTGCCCGAACACTGGAGTGTGATTGTGCTGACACCGCTGGCCCGCCTCGATCTCGCTGCGGCCATGGCCGCCAGTCAGTCGCTGGGAATATCCGGTGGCAGCCGCGAGGCCGGAGCCCTCCTGGCCGCCGCCGCCGAACGCGACCCGGCAGCCGCCATGGCCTTTGCTGAAAAGAACGGGCCGCTCCCCTACCATTCCACAGCAGCCTTCCGCGTCTGGCTGGAACGCGATCCCGCCGCCGCCTGTGCGTGGCTGAGCAAACGAAAGCGCACGGAGACCTGGCCGGTCCACGACATGATCATGGACATCGCGGCGCTGGCACCGGACCGCGTGGCGGAAGTCATCGCCGGCTTGCCTGACAGAAGCGCCGCAAAGGAATCAGCGCTCCAGGCACTGGCCTATTTCGAAGTGAGCCGCGATCCCGCCGCCGCGCTGGCGAAGTTCTCGTCGCTCCCGGAAGCGGAGCGGAGCCCATACCTTATGCCTCTCGGCCTCCACCTAGCTCTCCGCGGCACTCCGGATGAAGCCGTCGCCTTTCTCAATCTCAGTCAGAGCATTAAGGTCCGCTCCAGCTTGCTGAGCGATCTGAGCGGCAGGCTGGGTCCCGGCGATCCCGAACGCCTCCTGTCATTCGTGCGGCACGCCGGGTTCAATGAGATGGACAAAGCCAGCCTGCTGAGTCAGGCCTCCAGCCTCAAGCCGCAGCATGCTGAGGAATACATGGCCCTGCTCAACTACAATTCCTCCGGCTACACCGACAGCGCCTCCCATTTCTGGACCACGAACCTAACCAGTGCACCGAAGGAGACGCTGCCCATGCTCAGCCGCATGGCGGCGGACGGCCGGATTGACGGAAAGCTGCTGCTCACGATCACGGCGGAACTCGGACACAAATCTCCGGAAGCAGTCGAAAAAATGATCGCTGCCCTGCCCGCCGCGCAGCAGGCCGGGCCGCGCGCGCTGCTGAATGTGAACGCTGCGCTCCGCGGCGATGCGGTTGACCTCTCCGCCTTCACCAGCCTGCCCGATGCCAGCCAGCGCGAGGAATTGCTGCGTGCAGTGTTCAAGGGGAATAGCAACTCCATTGATGCGGAACGCCGCGCTTCCTTTCTTCGTCAGCTTCCGCCGGAGCAGCAGATCGAAGGACTTACCGCCATGACCCTCTCCCACGGCGATGGTGCTGTCTTCGCGCCCATCGTGGAGAATGCCGCCCGTGCAGGTGCCGTGGGCGATTCCCTCGGGGGCGCGGTCATGTTCGTGGCCTCAAACTTCCGTGACCCTGCCGCTGCCATGCAATGGCTCGACCACTTTCCCGTTCCCGAATCCGTCGCGTCCGCCCGGGCCAACATCTTTGGTGACTTCGTCGAAGCCGACTCAGCAGCCGCGTCCGAATGGCTCGCCGCGCTCCCGCCCGATGCTCCGCGTCGCGACGAGATGACCGGCACCCTCGTCTCCCGCATCACCCCCACCGATCCCGAGCGCGCCTGGCAATGGGCCGCCACCATCCGCGACGAAAGCCACCGCCGCACCGCGCAGCAAGCCGTTCTCTCACGCTGGCGCACGCTCGATCCCTCCGCTGCCGCGAAGGCCGCTGGAGAGTGAGGGCCAGTTTCGGCGCGTCATGTTCACGCCCGGAGTCCCGCCGGCGTGCAGACACGCACTTCCAGATTTCCGAGATTCTTCACGTCGGACGGACCGGCGGCAGGCCTTACTTCCACGCCAGCACCAGCAGTCCACTGACCACCAGCGCCGCGCCGAGGCCGAGTTTCCATGAGAACGGCTCTCCGAGCCAGAGGCAGGAGAGCAGCAGGGTGAGGAGGATGCTGCCTTTATCGATCGTGGCAATGTAGCTCACTGGTCCGGTCTTCATCGCCCGGTAATAGCAAATCCACGACAGCGCCGTGGTCACGCCGGAGAGCGCCAGCCAGGTAGCGGCGCGCCCGGTGAGTGATGGCAGACTCTTCAGCGTGCCGAAGGCGAGCACATTGATCCACACCAGCACGAAGACGACGGCGGTGCGCAGCCCGAGCGCGAGGTCGGCAGGCAGATCTTCCATGCCGCGCTTTGCCACTACAGAGGTGAGCCCGGCAAAGAAAGCGGCGGCGATGGCATAGAGAACCCACGTCGGCATGAAGCGGACGATGCCGCCTCCCCGGCCGGGTGCAAGCTTTGCCTGCCCGCCGGCAGGCGGCGCGAGCCATCAGCGCCTCATTGTGTGTTTGCCGCGTGCAGCACCTTCGGTTGATTAACGAAAGGGTTACTGGCATCTCTCTGCCGCCGGGTTAATGCCCGAAACGATGCGCATCCTCCTTGTTGAAGACGACCGCCGCAGCCGGGAGTTCCTCGTCAAGGGACTCACGGAGGAGGGCTATGTCGTGGACGCGGGCGCTGACGGCGAAGAGGGGCTGAGCCTGGCGCTCGCCAGCGAATACGATCTCATCATTCTCGATGTCATGATGCCGAAGCTCGATGGCTGGGGGGTGCTTTCGGCCCTGCGCGTCAGAGGCAAGACCATGCCGGTGCTGTTCCTGACGGCGCGCGATACCGTGAAGGACCGGGTGAAGGGCCTGGAACTCGGCGCCGATGATTACCTCGTAAAGCCGTTTGCCTGGGCGGAGTTCACGGCGCGCATCAAGACGCTGCTCCGTCGCGGTCCGTCACGGCAGCCGGAACTGCTCCAGGTGGGTGATCTGGAAATTGACCTTCCGAAAATGAAGGCCCGGCGGGGAGGGATGGTCATTGATCTGACGGCGAAGGAATTCCAGCTCCTCAGCCTTCTCGCCCGGCGCGCCGGCGACGTGCTCTCGCGGACGACCCTGGCCGAGCAGGTCTGGGACATGAATTTCACCACCGACTCCAATGCGGTGGACGTGGCGATGGGCCGCCTGCGCCGCAAGGTGGACGAACCGTTTCCCCGCAAGCTGATCCATACGGTGCGCGGACTTGGCTATACCATGGAGGTCCG
>JANNVM010000139.1:0-3706 GCA_031414455.1 Verrucomicrobiota bacterium | reverse complement strand
GGAAAACCAAACCGCCAAACCGCAAAGAAAAAGAAAGGGGACGACATTTGCGGCGCTGGCCCTCGCCGGAATCGCGGTAGCCAGCCTAACCGGCTGCCTCGCCGGAAAATACACCGGCGGCGGCTTCATCGACTCCACTGCGGGTGGCGGCCAGAAGGCGACGTTCGGTTTCAACTTGGAAGCGCTCGATCGGGATGGAGACGGAGAGGCGGATCGGGTTGTCCAGGACGTCTTCGACCCGGAAACCGGTGAACTGCTCTACAGTGCTGAATGGTGGACGGCCAAGGGCCAATTCAGCTACAATGATCGCGGTGCCGGAGTGAGCTTCCACACCGGCATCATGGAAACGCTCGCCCTCGATGAGAACGGCCAGATTCCAGGCTCGGTGGGTTGGGAAATCATCATCAATTTTCCTGAAGGTGGAGACCCTGAAGGACACTTGAGCGCCATGGTGTTTGAGGGCCCGTATGAGAGCAAAGCCGGCAGTGGCCGTGTGACAATTATTGTGAAGGCCGAAAACGATCCCTTTGATGGATTTGCTGGGAAAGACGGCATCGAACTCTGGCTGACCGGCGGACCCTACGACGGATACCGAAATTCCGGGTTTATCCAGGGCGGCAACATCCAGTGGCATCCGGCCACGGTCAAAACCAAGTGAGTTAAATCCCGCCTTCCACTGGATATCAGATTTCGCCCGGTCGAGCGCCAACGCGCTCGACCGCTTTTATTCCTGCCTTCAACTCCGCACGGCCGAGTCGGATTCCAGACAATCGGGCGCCCCACAACCCGTTTGGTGTTCATGCCCGGCTGACTTATAGGAGAGGTCAAGAGGTCTGTCCACTTGCGAAGCCCAAATGGAGGTGCTGGCCGTGCTTGAAGCCGCCGCCGGCGAGGAAGACGGGGAGATTTTCCGTAAAGTGGCTGCTGGCGTCGCCGGGATTGCTGCCGAGGAAAACGGTGGTGCGGTCGAGGAGGTTGGAGTCGTCTTCCTTTGACTGGCGGAGTTTGGTGAGGAGATCGCGCACGGTCTTCATGGCTTAGATCTCGACGACTTTGAGCTGCGCCAGCTTGCCGCATCCTTGCCGTGGTGCGACAGATCGTGATGGCCGGTTTGGTTTGAGTGGAAAACCTCCAGAGCTTCGGCCGCGAGGCCTGAATGAAGCCGGCAATCAGGCGTTGCGAAAACACCGGCGGCCGGTAAGATTTTCTTACAATGACTACCGTGCTCTCCAGGAAAGGCCAGATTGTCCTGCCCGCCGCAGTGCGCGATCAACTCCATTTGGAGGAGGGCCAGGATTTCGAGGTCTTCGTGGATGACGAGGACACGATCACCCTGCGGCGAATTACGCACCCCGCCAATCGCGGGCTTGTCGATTTGCTGCTGGCATGCCCGGCGTCGTTTGAGGTTCCGCCACGGGACAAAGACGACTCCCGCCCCCTGCCGCTGTGAACTGGCTTGTCGATACCAATATCTTCAGCGAGCCGGCGAAGGCCAGGCCTGACCCGAAAGTCGTCTCCTGGCTGAGGGACCACGAACCGGAACTTTATGTCAGCACCATTACCATTGGTGAACTGCGCCGCGGGATCGAACGCCTGCCGGCGGGAAAACGAAAAACGCAACTCCATGCCTGGCTCCAGTCTCTCTGTGATTGCATGAAAGGCCGTATCCTCAGTTTTAACACGAGCACCGCTCACGTTTGGGGCCAACTGAAAGCCAAATGGGACAAGGCAGGCCTCAATGTTCCATCCCTGGACAGCCAAATCGCAGCCACCGCGCAGCGGCACAACCTCACTCTCGTCACCCGGAATACGTCCGATTTTTATCTCACCGGAATCAAACTGCTGAATCCCTTTGCCGCAGCCTGACGCCGGGGGCCGGGAGACGCTCACGCCATCGCAAGGCCCGGGAGCGTCCCGTTGCTGGTCCCGAAATGGTCGGTCTCGATGCCCAGTCGCTGGAGCATGCTCACGTAGAGATTGCACAGGGGCGGCGGGTTTTGCGGATCGAAATGCAGGTGCTGGCCGTGCTTGAAGCCGCCGCCGGCGAGGAGGACGGGGAGATTTTTCGTGGAGTGGCTGCTGGCGTCGCCGAGATTGCTGCCGAGGAAAACGGAGGTGCGGTCGAGGAGGTTGGAGTCGTCCTCCTTTGACTGGCGGAGTTTGGTGAGGAGATCGCGCACCGTCTTCATGGCTTCGATCTCGACGATTTTGAGCTGCGCGAGCTTGCCCTCATCCTTGCCGTGGTGCGAGAGATCGTGATGGCCCAGACTGACGCCCTGGATGGGGGGCGCGGCGGTGGAGCCGGCGAGCATGATGGTGATCAACCGCGTGGAGTCGGTCTTCAGGGCGAGATGAGTTAGGTCGAAGAGCAGGCGGGTGCGCCCGATGAGGTCCGCGGGGTTGGGGATGTCCTGCGGCGGGGGGGCATCAACTTTTGGCTTCGGTTTGCCGGCCCAGTCGCGATCACTAACCATTTGCTTTTCCAACTCGCGGATGCTGGTGAGGTATTCGTCGAGCTTGCCACGATCATCCTTGCCGAGGTTTTTGCTGAGGGAATTCGCCTGCTCGCGGACGTCATCGAGGATGCTGCGTCCGTCTTCCAGATGCCGCATTTGCTCCTGTTTTTGTGCAGAAGTGCCTTCGAGGAACAGCCGGGAGAAGACCCTCGATGGCGAGTCGTCCGAGGGGATGAGTGCGCCCGTCCGCGTCCAACTGAGCCCGCCTGATCCCTCCCCCGTCAGCGCCAGCCCCGGGAATCGTGTCTGCGCGCCGATGTGGCTGGCGGCGAACTGGTCGAGAGAGATGCCATTGCGAAAGCCGGGCCGGCCCGCTCCCGGGACGCCGGTGAGGAAGCTGGCGGAGGCCTGGTGCCCGAACGACGAACTCATTCCCGCGTGCTCCAATCCGGAGATGACGGTGAATTGATCGCGGAACTCTTTGACGATTTCGAGATGCGGCGACAGCTCGTAGTCCCGACCGGCCTTTACAGGAAAGAAGTAGTCAGGATGCAAGCCCAGCGGCGCGCAGATGCAGATCATGCGGCGCGCCGGTCCGTTCGCGCCCGGGGCGGCGAAGGCCTCCAGCCAGGGGAGTGCGAGCGAGATGCCGGTGGTGCGGAGGAAATGGCGGCGCTGGATTTTCATATTCTTAATCTTATGCCTAATCCTACTCGTAATCGTAATCCTATTCTAAAATCATTGCTTAAACGTTCCTGGTTTCAGAATTTGTCCTGATCAGCCCAACCAGCATTGATACAATGCCATGCAGCACCTCTTTTCCGTGAGCCGCAGCGCCATCTTCAATCTTCTTCCTCGCAATGAGGACATCCAGGCAGGCCGCAGATTCCAGCGCGGAGCCACGCGCAATATCAAAGTATCGGCACCGGTCGGCTGATGTGAATTTGCCGTTTCCCTCCGCGATGTTCAGCGGGATGGAAGTCGATGCCCGCTCCAGTTGGCCATGCACGGCCAGCGACTTCGGGATGTCCTGCAAGAGAGCATCCGCGAAGCTGACGAACAAGATGGCTGACTGATAGACCTTTAGTTTTTCGTGATCAAACAGAGGGGGAGGCATGAAGTGCGATTACGAGTAAGGATTAGGATTAGGATTAAGAGTAAGAGTGGGAGAATGAAGACGAGGCGCTTTTCGGACGGGAAATTGTGCGGACGCTATTTACTCTGAAACAGGGCGCTTTGCACAACCTCGT
>JANNVM010000138.1:0-8470 GCA_031414455.1 Verrucomicrobiota bacterium | reverse complement strand
CAGGCAGCGTTTTTTTGAGCGGCGGCCCAGGCGGCGGGCAGCAGTTCGCTGATCTGCGAGGTGGTCATGCGCGGCAGGCGGGTCAGCGCGTCGCGGAGGTAGGCATACGGATCGAGGCCGCGGCGGCGGGCGCTCTCGATGAGGGTGTAGAGGATGGCGCTGGTTTCCCCGGACGTTTCGCTGCCCACGAACAGCCAGTTCTTTTTGCCGATGGCGGTGGGCCGGATCGCGTTTTCCACGAGATTGTTATCGATCTCAAGACGGCCGTCTTGAAGGTAGCGGCTGATCTGCTCCCAGTTGCCGAGCAGGTAACTGAGGGCTTTGCCCATGTTGCTTTGGGGCAGGTGGACACGGCGCTCCTTGAGGTTCGTGCACCAGCGGTGGATGCGCTGCAGGATCGGGCGGCTCTCGACGTGGCGGACGATCCCGCGCAGGGTGGGGCTGGCGTGCTGCTGGCGCAGGCGTTCTTCGATGGCATAGAGGTGCTGCATTTGCCGCAGGATGAAGGCGCAGGCGCTCGTGGCCTGAGGCAGGGCGTCCACGAAGCCGCGCCGGGCGTGAGCCATGCACCCGGCCAGCACGATGACGGCATCGGTCCGTTCGGTGCGCCGCCTGACAAAGGCTGGATAGGCACTGTAACAGTCGCATTGGATGAAGCCCCACCAGTCGTCAGGAATGATGGTGTCCAGACACGAGGCACCGCGCCCGGTGTGCCAGGTGAAAAAGGTTTCCTTTCCCGGCCGGTGCACGGGCCACAGATAACCCTGCAGGGTCGATCCGTTCCCGGGGCTTAAATATTCGATGGGCGTTTCATCGATTTGCACATAGTGGCCGTCCAGCACGGTGGTTTTGATTTTTTCATAGAGTGGCCGCAGCCAGAAGGCGGCCAGGGCCATCCACCGGCACATCGTTTGCCGGGGTATGCTCACGCCGTGACGTGTCAGGAAGATTTGCTCCTGACGGTAGAGCGGCAGGTGGTCGCAGAATTTGAAAGTGATGATCGCGGCGATGAGCGCCGGGGTCGCAAGGCAGGCATCCTGGAGGGAGGGCGGCAGCGGGGCGATGACGGGCGGGTTCTCCATGTCGCCCTTGCGCACATATTTGGGGCGCACAGTGCGGCGGCGCAGAAAGCGGCCGGGCCGGTAGTCGAGCTGCTCGCTGACTTCCTCTCCGATCCGCCGCCACTCTGCGGGATCGGCGAGCACTTCTTCAGGCTCGATAATGTACTCTTCAACCGGCAGGTGTTCGGGCAGACGGGGCTTGCGCGGCTGCGGGGTGCGCCGGGCGGGGTGTTTCGGGAGCGGCGCCTCCCACGTGTCAGCGCCGGGGCTGGTACAAGGGGAGGCGGGCGATTTTCCCGGGGTCGTGTCCTCTTCGGGGAACTGGAGCAGCAGTTCGAGCTGCGCGGCATCCAGCTTCTCGCTGCTTTTGCCAAAGATTTTGCGCACCAGCTTATCCACCTTTTCGCGCAGCAGTTTGTTCTCTGTGTTCAGGCGATGATTTTCCGCCAGCGCGGTCTCCAGCTGCGCGGTGAGCGACGCGACCGTCCGCTCCATCCTCTCAAGATGTTCCGTTAATTCGGTTTCGCGCGGGGTCGGTTCCATGAGGGCGGCGGCGGTGTCTATGCATAGTTAGCACATCATGCGGGCCGGGCCAGGAATTTGTTGTTATAAATTTTCGCGCACGGCAGTGTGATCGTTTTAGAGAAAGGCGGCATCTTCACGTGCGCTCATACCATCCGCGGGGTTTGGCTCCATGCAGATCGATGCCGTCGGTGAGCAGCGCGAAGGCTTCCGGCGCGAGGTGCAGCTTCACTTTCCCGGCCTCCGCGGGGCGCGGCCACGAGTAGGTCCCCTGCTCGAGCCGTTTTGTCAGGATCCAGAGGCCGGTTCCATCCCAGTAGAGTACCTTCAGCCGGTTGTGCCGGCGGTTGGAGAAGACAAAGAGCGCCCCGCTTTTGACATCCTCACGCAGTTTTTCCGCCACCAGCGCCTGGAGCGTGTTGAACCCCGCGCGCATGTCGCACGGATCGAGCGCGACGAGCACGCGCAGACTGCCGGAAAAGCTCAGCACGGCGCGCCTCCTTTCGCGCTAAGTTCCTGCAGCAACTGCGCGGCGGCGCGCAGATGCTCCGGCGCAGCCAAATCCATCCATGCACCGCCCGGCAACTGCACCCGCAGCGGCCCCGCCGGTGCCGATGCCGCGGCGTTCGTCACTGCCGCCTCCAGCCACTTCACGGGTTTGGGTCGCTTCGATGCCGGCTTCCCGTCCGCCTCCCGGCGCCGCACATGCAGCCACCCGCAAAACGTCTGATAGTTGATTCCCGCCATCCTCGCAAACCTCGCCCCGCTGACTCCGCTGCGGTCAAACTCGGCCAGCAGCACCTCCCGGCGCTCCCGGCCCGTGCGCACACGGCCCCGCGTGTCCAGCCGCAGCAGTTCTCCGCCATTCGATTCGCTTTTCGGTTTCCGTGTTTGAGGTAAAGCCAAGGATGTCATAGTCCGACACCTTTGACATCTTTGGTCCCGCTCCGCCAGAGGTGGCCGGCGCACCGCTTACATTAAGTTGACGAACAAGCCCGGAGATCGGCGGGGCGCGGTCGCGGAACTTGACCCCAAAGTTTGACCATCGGCACTACGGCGCCGCAGTGACTTTGAGACGGATGAAGCGGGTCGAAGCAGTGCCGGAGACGACGTTGTCCCGTACTACCAACGTGGTGGGGTTGTCGATGACAACGCGGGTGCTTGCTGCGCTAAAGGAATCAGGCTGCGCTGGAAGCAGCGTGCCGGCGCTCTGGGCTTCGTAGGTCACGCCAGGGCGCTTGGCGACGGTGAGGGTGAGGTAGTTGTTTTCGACAGTCGCAGGAGGCAAGCCGCCGGGATCGCCAGCGGTGGGGTTCAGGCCGAGTGCTAATTCCAACAATTCGGAGTAGCCGTCGTGATCAAAATCATCCTCCGCACTGTGCCCTGTAGTGGTGGGCCAGTAGGTCAGTTCCCAGGAGTCGAGAAGCCCGCCGCCGTCCAGATCCAGCGGGTTGGGGCCGAAGACGTATGCGAAGCCTTTATCGGTGAACACCGTGTCGTCGAAGGGAGCGCCAACCACGACATTTCCGCCGTCAACTGCCACTGACCAGCCAAAGCGGTCATCCGGCGCCGGCGCTGGGTTGTTGAGTATGGCCACAGGGTTAGCAGGCGTGGCACTTGTGAGGTCGTAGACATACGCGCTGCCGGAATCGTCCGCTCCGGTGTCGTCGCGGTGAGCCCCGACGACAATCTGCGGACCGGAGATTGCCACGGAGTAGCCGAAGCCATCCATGGCGGCCGGTGCTGGATTGTTAAAGACGAATGCGGGCACTTCGGGCGTGGCACCGTGAAGGTCATAGACATAAGCGGCCCCTGCACCAGACGCCCCAGAGTCAGTGTCGTACGCTCCAATTGCCACGTATCTTCCGGAGATCGCTACCGAGCGGCCAAAGTAATCGTACGCCCCGCCGGGATTTTTGAGCGTAGCTTCGGGAACGACGGGTGTGACGCTGTTCAAGTCATACACATAGGCGCTGCCAAAACTCGCGGCACCTGGGCTGCCGAAGTTGTTCGGATAAGCCCCCACAACCAATCGCGTGCCGGAGATCGACACTGGCCTGCCAAACCATTCATTTGCCGTCGGCTCCGGATTGTTGAGGGTCACTACGGGTAGGCCGGGCGTGCCGCTATTCAGATCATAAACATAGACGCTGCCCGCGTTGCTGGCTCCCGTGTCATCAAGGTAAGCCCCTACAACAACCGATGTGCCGGAGATGGCGACGAAACGACCGAAATTGTCGTCCGCGACCGGGCCAGGGTTGTTGAGTGTAACCACGGGAACGGTCGGTACGGCGCTGTTTAGATCATACACATAAGCGCTCCCGGCATTCATTGCTCCAGTATCGTCGCGGGAGGCTCCGACCACCAACCGCGTGCCGGAAATCCCAACCGACCAGGCGAAATAGTCCTGCGGTGCCGGTGCCGGGTTGTTAAGCATCAGGACGGGCACAGTCGGTGTGTCGCTACTTAGATCATAGACGTAGGCGCTCCCGGCGTCCGTCGCCCCGGTGTCGTCCTGGTATGCTCCGACAACAAGCAACTTGCCGGAAATTGCCATGGAAACGCCAAACTCGTCATACGGTGCAAGGCCGGGGTCGCTAAAAGTGATCGAGGGTCCCGTCGGGATGCCGCTGCTCAATTCGTATAAATACGCGCTTCCCGCACTGCTTGCCCCGGTATCATCATAGGGGCTTCCGACCACCAGTCTGGTGCCATCGATCGACACTGAACGGCCGTAATTATCGCCTGGTCTCCCGCGCGGATAGTTGAGGCAGGCGATGGGCACCGTCGGAGTTTCACTGCTCAGTTCATAAACACAGACGCTTCCCGCATTGATCGACACGGTGTCATCGTCGGGAATTCCAACCACCACCCGGGTGCCGGCGATGGCCACGGATTGGCCGAAGTTATCAGAATTCCCCGGACTTGAATTCCCCGGATCTGGATTGTTTAGTGTGGCGACTGGCACCGAAGGAGTGTCGCTGCTGAGGTCAAAAACATACGCGCTTCCGGCGTCCACTGCTCCGGTGTCATCGCGAATAGCCCCTACCGCTGCCCGCGTGCCGGAGATTGCCACCGACGTGCCAAAAGCGTCGTTCGACGCTGGTGTGGGGTTATTGAGCGATACCGCGGGTACGGTTGGTGTGTCGCTGGACAGGTCGTACACGTAGGCGCTCCCGGCATTGTTCGCTCCGGTGTCATCCCCAGGCGCTCCCACTACGATCCTCGTCCCGGAGACTGTCACTGACTCCCCAAAGGTGTCAAAATTCACCGGCGTGGGATTAGTCAACACCGCCGCTGGCACGTCCGGAGTGGCGCTGCCAAGGTCATAGACGTAGGCGGCCCCGGCAATGATCGCGTTGGCGCTGTGATCGGGGGCGCCGACCACCAGTTGAGTGCCGGAGATCGCGACCGACCAGCCAAACCGGGCACTCAACTCAGGAGTGGGGTTGTTGAGCGTGGCGATAGGGGCGGTGGGTGTCGCTCCCGCAAGATCATAAACATACACGGTTCCGCCGGAATTATTGGCGGTGGTGGCTATCACAACCCGGTTGCCGGAGACCGCCGCCGAATGTCCGAACTGGTCGAAGAAAGACGGATCGGGATTGGACAGCACATGCAATAACGCGCCGGTGGAAGTGTCGAAAACCTTTGCCTCTCCCGCGGCCTCCGCTCCAGGACTGTTCGTCCGGGGCGCACCCAGAACCGTCACGCCTCCATCAGTCGCTGCGCTGTAACCGAGCGCTGCCGCCGGCACCCCGCGCGGAGGCGCGGGTATGGAATGGAGCAGCTTATTGGGTACCTGTGCGCCTGCGGTCAGGGCGCAGAACAAGGTAGCACAGAGAACTGCAGGCTGACGGATAGGCATAATGACCGTCGCTACTCAAGCGTCAGCCGTTGGCCAGCGCGGAAATGTCGCGAACCCGTTGCACGCGGAGTCGAGCAGCGTGAAGCCCATCAACGAACGACGATTCGACCCCGCGTCGCGAACAGGCGTGAGGCTGATGAGTTGGATCAATGGATTCGGCCATGAAGGATAGCCCCGCTCGCCGCTGCCGAAGGGTTGGAGATGCACGCCGCAGGGGGCACAACATCTTTGTATCCTCTTGAAGGCCAGTTTGTTGTCAGCGGCAGGCATCGCCCTGGGTGCTTACTTGTCAGCCAGACCGGACGGACTATGGCGCCATTACCGCGCACCCAAGGGCAAGCGCGGCGCGGCTGGCAACCACTGGGGCGGTTGCCATTTCCAGCCCTTTGCGTAACCCAAACATCAATCTTGAAGTCCATGCGCCCTCTCGCCCCAGCGGTGCCAGCGCTTGATCGCGAAGAACCACACATCCAATATCAACCATGAGAAATACATCGATAGGCAGGCTAGCAGTCAAGGTTCTCTCTGTCGTTGTGATCGCGGCAGCCACAGCCCAGGACAAGGGACCTGATCCGCTCCCCTTTGTTCGGGACTTCAAGCCCGGGAGATACCTGGGCAAGTGGTATGAGGTAGCGAGGCTCCCAACGGCGATCCAGCCTGCTGAAACTCTTGCCGTGGCAGAATACACGGCAGGGAAGGAGGGCGGCCAAGTGACAGTCAAGAACACCGCATTCGACAAGACAGGAAAGAAGCTTTCCGAGATCGCAGGCCAGGCGAAGCTCGCTGATGGTGACCCTCCCGGTCGTTTGCTGGTTTCGTTCGGACCCGCCCTGCCGAAGACTCCCAACTACCATGTAATTCACGTCGATGAGGACTACCGATTCGCGGTGGTAGGGGTGCCAGATCGCAAATCGCTTTGGATACTCGCGCGGGAAGTTCCAATCGCAGAAGAGTCTTTGAATTCTCTACGAGAGATCGCACGGAAGGCAGGATTCGATGTCACCAGGCTACTCGTCGCGCCTTGGGACAAGATCCAGAAAGCCGAACAAGACGGTGCTGGACAACCGGCTACTCGCCCAGCGTCCAAATGATCCCGGTAGCGGTGGCCTTTGTTCCGTGGCCGGGGGCGCGCCGCCCGTAGCCGGTGCCTCACCTTGAACGTTCTCCCAAATAATGAAACACCTCGCACTAGCGACACTTTGCTCGATGCTCTTCGTTGGCTGCGGGAAGCGTGAGGCACCGGTATCGATCGTCGATTCTCAGATCGAGAAGTCCTCCTTGAAGGCGGCGAGGGTCGTCGCCTACCGATTTGCGTTGCCAGAGGAAGGACGCGGACTGCCGAGTTTCTCCCTGATCACTGATGAGGGGAAGCTCGATGTTGCAGCCCTCAAGAACCTGAAGTTGGCGCAGGCTACGTTGACGCCCGACCAGGTAAGCCGGCTGGTCGATTCTGTTTATCGCCCGCACAGTTTGACCGGACGAGCCGCATGCTACGACCCCCATCACATCTTCCTTTTCTACGGCGCGGCTGATGTCCTGATCAATGTCGTCGAAGTTTGCTTTGGGTGTACCAACCTGAATGCACAACCTCAGATTGAAGAACCGCAATGGTCCCGACACGACTTCCGCGAGCTGGCACGGATTTGTGACGAAGCCGGAATTTGGATGATGTCAGGAACCGCAGAAGACCAGATTCGATTTTGGGACGAGCGAGACCGGGAGCTTGACTCAGAATAAGGAGAGGAGAACAAGTCGAGACACAGCAACCCCCACTAGCCGCCCTGTTATCAATCTCACCCGTAACATGAACCTTCACCCCGCGTTCAACGCCCTCTCGCCCCAGCGGTGCCAGTGCTTGATCGTTCGCCCTACGAAGAATGCTCGATAAGCCCGCGACAATACAGTTTATCTAGAGGGTGGCGACGAACCGGAGGCAATCCCCATCGAGACCTCTCAGTATTCGGTCTACTCCAACAAGTTTGGAGCTTGGTTACTTCTGCTCGTTCGATGCCCAGACTACTGCAATATCGAACTTGGCATTCCATTGCCGGCGGGTTTCACTTTGCACGAGGGAGCCATTCTTCAAGGCGTTGCCTACGACGAGGCCTTCGGCGGATGGCTCACCAATATGTATTACTACACTCACTTTGGAGTTGAGTCCGTGACGCTGACAGTAGGCCTTATTGTAGGAGAGACCATCAGGTTTGTTGTCAGCGGAAATATCTCGGGTAATGGCCTCGACCATGAGATCGTGTCCTTTTCAACGATGGCCATCAACAACCCGGATCTCCGGAAGAGCTTCGCATGAAGGCAAGGAACGTCCCCCAACCAAGGGCGAACAGGGCGCGGCTGGCAACCACTGGAGCGGTTGCCGTTTCCATCTTTTTCCATAACTCAAACATCAACATCGGCGTCCATGCGCCCTCTCGCCCCAGCGGGAGAGCTTAATCGTTCTCCTCAACACACTCCCGCATGCAAATCGTCGCCATCATCATCGCGTCCGTAATTGCCGCTATATTTTACGGGATCGCCCATGATCAGGTTACAGCACGAATATGCGTGGAATATTTTACGATTGGGCATCCCCGATTGATTGCGTCTGATTCGCCGACGGTCCTTGGATTGTTCTGGGGCATTGTCGCCACTTGGTGGGTAGGGTTGCCGCTTGGCATTGGCCTTGCGATAGCCGCTCGCGCCGGACAGCGACCGAAGCTGGGTTATTCTCACCTGATCCGTCCCCTCGGGGTTCTCCTTTGCTGCATGTTTGCTGTCGCGATAGTGGCCGGCTTGATTGGGTATTACACTTCTGGCGCGGGAATTTTCTATCTCGTCGAGCCCTTTGCATCCCGCGTTCCAGAAGACAAGCATACTCCATTCTTGACCGTAGGATGGGCGCATTCCGCATCTTACCTGTCAGGGATCTGAGGCGGACCCCGAAATTCGGGCCAGGAGCTAAGCTATAGTTTGTGGAGGTGGGGAGCGGGGAGTAACCCGAACCAAACCACACCAAATGAAAGCC